>JAIHVJ010000041.1 GCA_022720335.1 Collinsella sp. | reverse complement strand
TTCAACCTGCTCGCCGGCCGTGAGCTCATGGAGAAGATGGGCATGGAGCCCCAGATCGCGCTCACCATGCCGCTGCTCGAGGGCACCGATGGCGTTCGTAAGATGTCCAAGTCCTACGGTAACTACATCGGCCTGACCGACGCGCCCAAGGACATGTTCGGCAAGACCATGTCCATCCCCGACGAGATGATCGGCAAGTACTACCGCCTGGCGAGCTCGCTCACCCCGGCCGAGGTCGACAAGATCGACGCTGCCCTGGCCGATGGTTCTGCCGACCCCTACGAGCTCAAGCGCGCTCTGGGCCGCGACCTGTGCGACACCTACCACGGCGTCGGTGCCGGCGACGAGGCTCAGGCCGAGTTCGACCGCGTGTTCAAGGAGGGCCAGCTCGCCGACTTCCCCGAGAAGCACGTTGAGCTGACTGTTAACGACGAGGGCCAGATCTACCTCGCCGGCCTGCTCAAGGACTTGGGTCTTTCGGCGAGCGCCGGCCAGGCTCGTCGCGATATCGACGGCGGCGGCGTCAAGATCAACGGCAAGGCCGTGGCTCCCAAGAGCTATAACATCGATCCCAGCGCTCTCAAGCTGGGCGACACCCTCTCCGTGGGCAAGCGCAAGGGCTTCAAGTTGGTCTAACGAGCGAGTTGACCTCACAAGTGCAATAAGGCCGCAGCCGGGAATCCCGACTGCGGCCTTTTTTGGTTACGACGATCCCTTGGGGACGGAGGGATCATTTGGCGGTGCCGTTAAGCGGAAGGGGTGTTAGCGGGGCTTCCTTTTGGGCATACAATGGCTATTGGTTTGCTGCGGTGAAGGCCTGTCCGCTCCGCAGCTGTTTTCTACGGTTAAAGGAGTATGTATGTCCGTTGAGGTCATGAGGTCTGTGATCGAGGCCGCTGAGGGTCGCGTGCCCGTTGACACGCTGTTTACCAATGCGCAGATTGTCGACGTGTACGGTCAGCGCGTGGCGCCCGGTAGCGTTGCCGTCAAGGACGGCGTAATCGTCGGCGTGCTCTACGACGGTCGCGACGATGCCGCCGGTACCTATGAGGCTGCCGAGGTTATCGACTGCCAGGGTCGCTATCTTGCCCCCGGCTTTATCGACGGACATCTGCACATTGAGTCCTCGAACATCCGCCCCGCCGAGTATGCGCGCATGGCGGCGACGCGCGGTACCACCACCGCCATTGCCGACAGCCACGAGATCGCCAACGTGGCGGGCCTGGACGGCCTGCGCTTTATGATCGAGGACGGTCGCCGCGCGCCCATTTCCATCAAGTACATGATGCCCTCGTGCGTGCCCGCGCTGCCCGATGAGCAAGCGGGCGCTGTGATTACCGCCGCTGACATGCAGGCGTTTTTTGCCGAGCACCCGGGCGACGTTTTTGGCCTGGGCGAGATGATGAACCTGCCGGGCGTCTTTATGGCCGACCCCGAGACCTGTGCTCGCATCGATGCCGCCAACCAGACGCCGTCCAAGCAGGTTGACGGCCACGCGCCGCTCGTTGCCGGTAAGGACCTCAACGCCTATGCCGCAGCGGGCATTATCGCCGACCACGAGTCGACGATTCCCGAGGAGGCACTCGACAAGCTGTCTCGTGGCATGTACGTGATGCTCCGCGAGGGTACGTGCAGCCATGACTTGGCCAACCTGTCGCCGATGCTGCTGGAGAATCCCGCTCGCGCCCGCCGCTGCTGCTTTGCGACTGACGACCGTGCCCCTTCCGATGCGCTTGCGACCGGCATGATCGACAATGCCTGCCGCGTGGCGATTGAGGCCGGTATCGACCCCGTGGTCGCTATCTCCATGGCGTCCCTCTCCACGGCCGAGGCGTTTGGCCTGGATCACGGCTGCCGCGACCCGCACGAGCTGCGCGGTGCGATTGCCCCGGGCAAGCGTGCCGACCTGCTGGTACTCAATGACCTGACGTTTGCCACGGCTCCGCATCGCGTATATGCCGCCGGTGCTCTGGTGGCGCAGGACGGCACCTTTGTGGGCGAGATTGCACCCGAGATGGCCGAGGTTGCGGCCCTTGCCGATGAGCTGCGCGCTTCCGTTAAACTGCCGAAGCTATCGCTCGACGTGTTCGACTATGCCTTTAAGCCGGGCGAGGCCGTGATCGACGTGGTGCCGGGCAAGGCCATCACGGGTATGGCTCGCCCCGAGAGTGCCGAGGGCCTGCGCCGCATTATGCTGATCGAGCGCCACGGCCGCGGCGTGTCGCTGCAGGCCGAGGGCGCCGATGGCGACGGCCCCGCTGGCCTGGGCCTGGTCGGCAAGCATATCGGTCGCGGCTGGGTGCGCGGCTTTACCATCACGGGCGGTGCCATCGCCTCGACGATCGGCCACGACTCGCACAACGTGTGCGTGGTGGGCGACAGCGCGGCTGATATGATGGCTGCCGTCGAGGCCGTGGGCCAGGGCGGCCACGTGCTGGTGCGCAACGGCGAGGTCGTGGCGCGTATTCCGCTGGCGCTCGGTGGCCTTATGAGCGAAGGCACGGCCGAGGACGTTGCTGCGCAGCACGACGACTTTATGGTCAAGGCGCGCGCCATGGGTATTGAGCCGCCGCTCGACCCCATCATGGGCATCATCTTCCTGCCCCTGCCGGTCATCCCGACGCTCCGCATCCGCCCCGAGGGCATGTTCGACGTCACAACCTTCACCTACGCCGACTAGTCATCGGGGACGTTCTTAAACGACTAGTCATCGGGGACACTCTTTGGCGCGCTGCCTGACGCCGCGACCGTAGGACCTCTGGCATGTGTGAGCTATTTGCCAGGTCCTTGTAACGTTTACGCCCGCGGAGTCTTATTTGAGCTCCCTTTGGGTACGTTGGAATCGGATACGCGTCCGATTCCATCAAGCCCGAAGGGAGCTTTTCTATGTTTAAACTGATTGCATCCGATATGGACGGCACACTGCTTGACGAAAACGGCCAGGTGCCTCCCGAGACCTACGAACTGATTCTGGCGCTACACGAGCATGGTGTGCATTTCGCCGCATCGTCAGGTCGTCGCTACGATCGCCTGTGCGAGTTCTTTGCGCCCGTTCGCGACAAGATGGACTTTGTCGCCGCTAACGGCGCCCAAGTCTACGCCGACGGTAAGATGGTAGACCGTGAGGTGTATTCCCACCTGGCGATTCGAAGGCTTGCCCAAGCCGTCAGGACGTTTCCCAATCTGCATCTTGCGCTCTTTGACCGAACCAAGTCCTTCCTGCTCGATGACGAGTGCAAGTTCGTGCGTGAGGTCGATAAGGACCTTCCCAATGCTGAGCGCATTTGGGAACTGCCCGATCCCAGCGTAAATATCATCAAGGCGAGTATCTTTTGCGATGACTGTGCCGTTATGGACAGTGCGTACGTGCTACAGCGCGAGCTCGGTCAGCTCTTTACCTTTGCGCCTTCGGGCAACGCGTGGATCGATGCCATGCAGCCCGGTGTGTCGAAGGCCTCGGGCATCGCACAGCTTGCGGAGCATTACGGCATTGGACGCGACGAGATCATGGCGTTTGGCGACTCGATGAACGACTACGAGATCATTCGCTTTGTCGGCACGGGCTGCGCGATGGAAAACGCGCGTCCGGCGCTCAAAGCGGTGGCCGATCGCGTCGTAGGCTGCAACCGCGACCACGCTGTTCAACAGGAGCTTCGTCACGTGCTAGAGGGCCTCGCTTAATCCGACAGCTGGGGACGTTCCCGTTCTGCCGGCAGTGGGGGACAGTCCTTGCGGCTTTTCGCAAAGAGTGTCCCTAACGACTAGTCGTTTAAGAACGTCCCCAATGACTAGTCGTTTAAGAACGTCCCCAATGACTAGGCGAGGGCGGCCATGATGGTGCGGGCGACGCCGTCGTGGTCGTTGTCGTATTCGGTGATGGCGTCGGCGGCCTCGCGGTCCTCGGGCTCGGCGTTGATCATGGCCATACCGTGACCTGCTGCCTGCAGCATGGGGATGTCGTTGATGTTGTCGCCGAACGCCCAGGCGTCGGCGAGAGACTCGCCCAGATGCTCGCATAGCCACGTGAGGGCCGTTCCCTTGGTGGCGCCCTCGCCCATGACCTCGATATTCATGGCGTACGAACGCGTGACCTCAATGCCTCCGAGCGTGTCGAGCGCCGCCGCGATAGCGTCGCGATCGGCCGGGTCGTGCCAGTACATGGCGATGCGTTCGAGTGTCTCGACCTCGTCGATCTTGCTGTCGATATCCATGTCGATCGGTGTTCGTGTGCGCTTGAGCGAAGCTGCGATGTGGGGGTCGCCGCCGCAGAACTCATCCAGGCGCGTGTAGAGCGAGCGGGGGAGGAAGCACTGCCCGTCCGCGAAGATATCGAAGGTCACATCGTGGCCGGCGGCGATGCGGCGGATGCGATGGGCAATGCCGCAATCGAGCGGTCGGCTCAAAATGCGCGTAGCACGTGAGGTGTCGGTGGGCGTACCGTCGTCGAGCTGCCAGACGCTGGCACCATTGGCGCAGACCGCGTAGTGCACGGCAGGATGGGCGAGGATGGGCTCAAAGATGCCCGACAGCGGGCGTCCCGTGCAGGGCACAAACTCAACACCGCGGCGCGCAAGCTCGTCGAGCATCGCCCAGGTGGCGTCGCTCATCTGCTTATCACTCGTCAGCAGCGTTCCATCCATATCGGAAAACACAATCATTTGATGAAGCCCTTTCTACTGGCATAAAAAGCGTGGCCGAGGGCGGTGATGCCCTGGCCACGCTTGGGTTCTATAACGGTCTGTGTCCTAACGATCGGCGATCGGCTTGTACTCCAGCGGCTCGATAACCGGGCGATACGCGGGACGGATGATGCGGTGCGCGCAGAAGAGCTCTTCCATGCGGTGCGCAGACCAGCCGGCCATGCGGGCGACGGCGAACAGCGGCGTAAAGAGCGTCTCGGGCACGCCGAGCATCTTGTAGATAAAGCCCGTGTACAGGTCGATGTTGGCGCAGATGGGCTTGGTCATGCCGTGGTCGCGCATCACCTGCGGTGCCAGGTGCTCGATGCGCTCGATGAGCGCGAACTCCTCGCCCAAGTCCTTCTTGGCGGCAAGCGTGCGCGCGTAACGGCGGCACACCTCGGCGCGCGGGTCACTGAGCGTGTAGACGGCGTGGCCCATACCGTAGATGAGGCCCGTGCCGTCGAAAGCCTGCCTGTCGAGGATCTTGCCCAGGTAGGCCGCGACCTCGTCCTCGTCCTCCCAGTTGGAGACATGCGCGCGGATGTCCTCGTGCATAGACACGACCTTGGCATTGGCGCCGCCGTGGCGCGGGCCCTTGAGCGAGCCGATAGCCGCGGCGTAGGCGGAATACGGGTCGGTGGCCGATGAGGACAGCACGCGGCAGGCGAACGTGGAGTTGTTGCCGCCGCCGTGCTCGGCATGCAGCATGAGCATCACGTCGAGCAGCATCGCCTCATCGCGGGTGAACGCCATGCCGCCGCGTAGCACCTGCAGGATGGTTTCGGCGGTTGAGAGGCCGGGTGTGGGGTGCGGTACATGAACCTCGGAGCCGCGGCGCTTGGCGACCGAGGCCATATGCGCGAAGGCGGCGATGCGGGGGAGACGGGCGAGCATGGAGATGGCGACGTCGATTTCGTGCTCGGGTGTTATGGCGTCGGGCTCGGCGTCGAAGGCGTAGAGCAGCAGCACGGCGCGCTGAAGCACATTCATGATGCTCGACGACACCGTGGTCATGGGGAACTCGCGGACGTATTCGTCGCTCAGATGCCTAAAAGCACCCAGGCGTCCGCAAAAACCGTCGAGTTCCTCTTTGGTGGGCAGCGAGCCCGTGATGAGCAGGTAGGCGACCTCTTCGTAGCCATAGCGATCCTCGGCCTGGGCGTTGTTGACCAGGTCCTCGATGCTGTAGCCACGAAGCGTGAGTTTGCCCTGATCGGGCACGACCTTTCCGTCGACCTTGTTGTAGCCATGCACATCCGAGATACGGGTGAGACCCGCGACCACGCCCGAGCCGTCGGCATTGCGCAGGCCGCGCTTGACGTTGTGCTCTACGAACAGGTCCTCGTCATAAGGGTCGGTCGGCAGGCCGTGGTAGAGGTTTTCGCTTTCGGGCGAAATCTGACGGCTTGCTTCGTAATCCAGAACCAGGCGGCTCAGGTGATCGTCGAAGCGGTAGTAGATTTTCTTGGCGTCGTAGGCCATGCGCGCTCCTCTCCGGTCCGCTTTGGGGCCGCGCGCTTGGACGATATGACGTCAAGCTGCCCCGAGCGGCTTGTTCGCTACAGGCGGTACATAAAGTTAAAAACGTCCTCGCGCTGGATGGACACGTTGACGCCCGAAAGCTCGCCTGCCTCGGCCAGGGCCTTCTGCAGCTCGGCGAAGTCGAGCTTGGACTCGGCGGTGTCGGCCAGCATGGTCATGGTGAAGATGTCCTCGATAATGGACTGCGTAATGTCGCGGATGTCGACGTTGGCCTCGCCCAGAACACGGGTGACGCCGGCGACGATGCCGGGGCGGTTCTTGCCAAGGACGGTGATGACGATACGGGAGGACGAGATCTCGGCCATGGGAAACCCTTTCGCGTGATTGCGGCGCGCGCGGGGCGCTCCGCTACGGTACAGTGTTCATCATTGTACCTGTCTGGCGCAAAAAAGGCGCGCTCGCTGCGGCGTTACATGCCTGCAACATGAGCGTAAGGGGGAAGGCCGTACGGGGAAGAGCCGTCTGGCGCGTGTCCGGCTCGTGTTGGGTTGATTTCCGATCTCAGCCGAACACATTGAGCGGACAGGCCGTTCCCGCAGTCAGCCGAACGCCTCCGACGGCTGATTCCGAACTGGAAGCGGAGGGCATCCCCGCCCTTCGGTAGGGGATACCGCTCCGCGGCGCATGCCGCGGGCGGCGCCCCTATCGGACCACCGTGACCTCAGTTGGGATGGGCCCAGCACTGCCGCGTACTCGGTGAGCTAGAGCCAACTGTTCGTCTTCACGTCGCGTATGGCGATATTTCGGTCGTCCGGCTCGGTGATGCCGTAGCCGAACGCCTGGAGCGTCTCGATGGACTCCTGGATCCTCTGTTGGAACATGGGACCCGGATCGACCCTCGGCCCGAGGTGCCCGCGCCAAAGGCACGGCGTGGCGCGCAGCATGTTATGGATTTTGGAGATGGGCTCGATGTCGGCGTAGACGTTGAGCGTCGCCATGGCGTCCTTGTGGCCGAGGATCGATTGGAGCGCCTTGATATCGCCGCCTTGGCGGATCCACTGCGTTGCGAACGTGTGGCGAAGGCCGTGGAACGTGATCAGCTCGTCGTTGGTGCCCATGAGGCCGTTGGTCTCCGAGAACGTCTTGAACGCCCTGCGGATATAGCTTGTCGTCGCGAAGGTCGCGCCCGGCTCCGACAGGATGTAGCAGTCCCCGATCTCGACCGCCCCGGTAAGGCCGCGCAAGCGCAGCTTTCCGCAGTCGATCTCGTGGGTCTCCTTCAGGAAGGGGAGTAGGCCGACCGGGTCGATGGGGATGCCCCTGGCGTCATGGGTTTTGGTGTCCTTGATGAACGAACCCATTCCCTTCGCGTACGCCACCGAGTGTCTGATCGAGATCAGGCCCGTCTCGAAATCCACATCGCACCACCGAAGGCCGCAGACCTCGCCGATTCGCATCCCCGTGTGCAGGGCGAGTACGACCGCCCTCTAATCCTCGGCGGACCAATCGAGTCCGAACTCCTTTCGGGCATCCTCTTCGCTCATGACTTCGAGAAGGTCTCCGGGTTGGCAACGAAGGGCGAGGCATAGCTGCTCGAGTGTGTTGAAGCGAATGCCGCGAATATGCCCTTTTTTAATACGGGACAGGTTCACGGGCGTGGTTCCAATCCTTTCGGCAAGTTCGTTCGAGGAAATCTTTCGCTCGGCCATGATCTTGTCGAGGCGAACAATTACGGGCATGGCGTTTCCTTACGCAATCTCGTCGGAGTCGAGGTACAGCTCTCGGGCGTACAAGAAGAGCTGGGAAAGCATGAACAGGACGATGCCGAGAACCAGAGAGGTCCAATCGAATGATGAAGCGATCTCTTGGGCGCCGACGGCCCCCTCGCCGCCAAACATCGAAACGGAGGTTTTGAGTGAGCCGGCGTAGAGGCTGGTGGCAGCTTGAACAACGAAGAGAATGCCGAGCACCTTCAAGCATGTCGCAGACCCTTTCTTGAAGGGGTCTCCGCTCTTGATCGTCCACACGAGAACGGCGCTGAGGATGGTCGTAGCGATACCGATGACGGCAGGGACCAATGTCGAGATCGCAAGGGCTGGATACGCGGGGGAGTCTGCAATTACAGGGTTGTCGAGCACTTTGATTGCTGGTTTTAAGGAGAACGCCACTTGTGCGATGGCGGTGGCGCAAAGGGCCGCAGAGGCTATCGCACATGCGATGCGGAAGGAATGAAGCCGGGGAGTGCGATTGTCGGAACTCATAATAACCTCCGAAGAATTTAAAAAACTCAGGTTACTTTTTAACAGTTTATGTTAAATTGACTTTGCCGGCAAGTAATCACAGCATGCTGCAACCGTAACCCCGCGCATCGGGCTGAATCGTGTTGAAACGAGCTGGTGATACGTATGTTCAAAATCTCGAAGGTGATCTTTAGGTCGCTCCTCTCCTCTAGGTCGCTCCGTGTTGCCGTTGCTGCGTTGATGGTTCTTTGTGCTTTGCCAGTCTTCAGGAGTGCGGCTGGCATCGACGGACGGGTTGAATACCTCGAGTCGGGAATAACCCGCGTTGAGCAGGAATTGTCAGCATCCTATGCGGACGCGCTTGTGAATGCGGGAGAGGAGGGCGTCTATACCTCTTCATCAAGCATGCCTGCACTTCTGTACCCTCTTGACACGGGGCGACTTATCTTGGCGCCGCTCTCTCCTCTGCTTCCGTTTCTGCAGATATCGGACGGAGGGTACTCCTTTTATGACGGATCGAAGGAATACTTGCTATGGGTCGCAACGGCCGTTGCCGTCTCGTTCCTTGCCGCGCGCCTTAACAAACGTGGAAAGCTCATCATCCAGGCACCGATGGGTGAGCCGGGTAGGCTTGTTGCATCGAGCGTATGGGCGAGTGCTTTTGCAATGCTTGCCGTCTTCGCCATCAATCTTCCAGGGATAATCGCCGCGCTCGTGAAGAATGGCCCGGGCTCGCCGTTCTATCCGATAGGCTACATTCAATTTGCGACTCCGGTTATCAAACCGGCTTGGCTGGTGTTCGCGCAGACGACCATCTTGCAATTCTTGATGGCGGCGTTCATTTCGCTCGTCGTTCACCTTGCCGTGAAGATTGCCAATAGCCCTGCGCTTGGAATCGTGTTCGTATGTGCCCTGATGGGGGTGACGATGGTTCCCGGGTATTACGGAAGATCCATGGCTTTACGTGAATTCGCCCTGTTAAATCCCCTTACGTATGCAAACACCGAGTTGACCGTAGGCGCCTATAGACCGTACCCAACAACACAGTTAGTGAATCTGCCCGGACTTTGCTTCGAGCGTGGGGCAATTACCCTCGTATGCGCCATCGCGATCGAGGTGCTGGCAATCTTCTTGCTCTGCGTTGCTGGAAAGAGCGGCTGCGCGCGTCCGATGTTCCCGACTGGTCTTGACAGGGGTGCCTTCATCGCCTCGCAAACGACAACTCGTTCGGGCCCTTATACCGCCGCCGTTGCATACGTAAGAGCGATGGGAAAGCTGCTCCTGCATTCTCCCGTCCTCGCCGTATGCGCGGTTGCAATGTCGACGGCGATGCTGGCCCCGGCTCTGGTCGAGGTGTTTCCTGACGCTGGTGACGTTTCCGCTGTTCGGTATAGGGATGGGGAGCTCCGTTCAATAGATCGGTATCTAGAGCAGGACGCTGCGAATATGGACGTCGAGGGCAAAGCGGCCCTGGAAGGCATGCGAGATGCTCTTTCGGGTTTCGTGTACGCGCCCACGCCTGCGGAGGGGTTTCGAAGCCTTGCGACGTACGAGCGCGCTCGAGGCGAGCTGGGCGCGGCAGATGCGACCCTCCTGCAATCGATCGGAATCGAGCCGGAGACTCCTTCTCGTGTGGAGGCGCGCGCCCTTCTGCTCGAGTCGATCGCGAGCTTGCCGGACCCCAAGGTTTACGAGTTAAGTACGAAGATGCCCCCATTAATCCTCCTTTCCTATCTCCAGGCAGCGCTTCCTTCCTTGTTTTGGCTGTTGCCCGTGGTTGTCACATCGCTTGCGTGCACCCACCTGCGGTGCCGTTCCCTTCTGGTTTTCCAAGTCCCCGCAACAGCGCATGTGCGTTTTCTGACGGCTGTTGCGCTGTCTCTCCTGCTTGGCTTGGCGCTGCTTTTGGTGTCGATGGTTCCCGCTGCGGTTGTGTCCGTGATTAAGAACGGTGCGGGTGGATCGGAGTATCCCGTCGCTCTCATTCGGGCGGGAGCTTCGACAACGTCCATGGTGGGGGAGGCGGTGTTGTGCAGTATTCCGTTGCTGGTCATGGCATACGGCGTGATTTCCGTCGTCGCTGCGTTGACAGCAGCGATTAGCCGCAACCCCGTTGTCACCGGAATGGTTTGCGCGGTTCTCTTGGTGTTGGGTTCGTTGAGCGCTCATGTTGAAAGCGTGGGCATGGGCGTCGCGCTGCTGGCTCCATTCGCCTCGTTTGATCCCGCTTCCCAGGTGGGGACGATTGGGCTCCTTGGGCGAGGGACGAACGCGATGCCTTTTGGAGAGGTCGTCGGCGCATCGGGCGCTCTGCTGGTGGTCTTGGGCGCCGTATCTCCGTTGATGGTGCGCCTGAGTGTTCCAAAGATCGAAAGGGGATGATCTCGATGATTGACCTTCAAACGCTGACGATCTCTTATGGAAAGAAGGTGCTCGTAGATTCGGTGAACGCTGAGTTTGCCCCGGGTACGGTCTACGGTCTCGTCGCTCCGAACGGGCATGGAAAGACGACGTTGCTGCGTGCGATGGCAGGTTTGCCGGGTCCTCGCGTGGACGGGAGCATCGTTCTGGATGAGGTGCAGGGTACGGGTGCGAGAGAGGTCCGTTCTATGATCTTCTATGCACCTGGTGAGGGGACGCTGCTGTATCCCGGATTGCGTGCGGAAGATCACCTCAAGATGGTTTGCGATATGTGGCCGCATGCTCGCGATATCGAAGAGATAGTGGAACAAACGCAGATAGGCGAGTTCGCGAAGATGAGGATCCGCACTCTGAGCCAGGGCATGAAGCAGCAGCTTACCCTGGCGATTGCGTATGCGACGGGCGCGCGGTACCTTCTATTAGATGAGCCCATGAACGCGCTCGACCCCAGCAGGGTGGACTTGCATTCCGAGATTCTCAGGAAGCTGGCCGATTCTGGTACGTGCATCATCATGTCATCCCACATCTTGGATTCGGTCGATAGGCTGTGCGATGAGATTCTGTTTTTGAAGGATGGGAAGCTCATTAGAAGCATTCCGCAAGATGATGCTGCGCCGAAGTCTCCTGGATCCCATTTCGCAAAGCCTGCCGGACGCGCCGAGGGTGCGCTAAGCACGTATCGGCGACTCTACGAAAAGGGCGGGTAGAAATGCAAGTTAAAAATCTATGTGGCCAATGTGATACCGTTGAACCCGCATATCGATACCGCTCAGCCATTCGCCTCGCCCCCGTCGCACGCATCTTCATCCGGTCTGTTACTTTTAATCTAACAATTCTTTGAGGAACGTAGGTGCTTCTAAATGTACTGTCGACTTCTTCTCAAACTAATCCTAAGAGACAAGGCCGTATGGATTTGTACGCTCGTTCTCGCTGCAGCCTTCTCCATCCCCATTGCGT
>JAIHVJ010000248.1 GCA_022720335.1 Collinsella sp. | reverse complement strand
GGGCTCAACGATATCAAATACCTTTTGGCCATGTGCGAGGATAAACAACAGTCCAAATCATCCGAGATTGCTAAGCGCATGGGTAAAAAGACCAATGAGATCAGCTCTATTAGGGCCAAATTGCTACAAAGAGAGGTTATTCAGGCACCACAGAGGGGCTACGTTCAGTTTGCCGTGCCGGACCTAGATATCTATCTGCGAGAGAACGCCGAGGAGATTCTCGAACGGTTCTAGGTCGAGTGAGGGCGACGTCATGTTCTTTAAGACTGCTATCAGCGTCGATTGCCATATCGGGTTTTTCTGGGGCGACAATCCCCGTGATAATAGAGATGTGGCATTCATCCTCGCCCGCTAATCAGATTTCGTCTATCTATAACATTGCGTGTTTTAATTTGCAGGAACAAAGATATCATTCGCAAAACGTGAGGGCTATCTTGCCCGTGCACAACTGTTTTCGTTGCTAGACACCAAAAGCAACCCTTTTAGTTGCATGAGACATAATGCAACTGTTTTCGTTGCTATATACCAAACGCAACTCTTTTAGTTGCAAGAGACAAAATGCAACGGTGTTCGTTGCCTGATGCCAAACGCAACTCTTATTAAGTAGTTGTTAGCTTTCTCACATACATTCATTTACAACAGGCATCTACGAATTCAGCCGTCTCATATATTCCTTATAAGGCATGAGAAAATGAACCCGATACATGGTATTCAGCGCTAAAAGAGATGAAATGGACATACCGTCTCTATGCTGCCGATGCGGCATCGCGAACAACCCCTTCGCGCGGTTGCCCTTGCCCTTGAACGACTCAGGGAAGTAGATCTCGTCGAGCTCGCCGCCGCAGCCCCGCCCGGCCCTGAATGGGGGCAGTGGGCCGAGAGGCACTCGATCAGCCTATGGCGCATGGTGTAGGCGGTCTTGAGGCAGACGCGGCTGCGCTCGACCTCGTAGGCGGAGCCGGCCGCGCGGATCACGTCCCTGACGGACTCAATCGCGCGGCGGCGCTCGGTCCCGCTCAGCTTCGCCATGTCCCGTTTGAAGGCGATTACCAGGTCCTCGGCGTTCATGCTGCCCCGCGGTCTACGAGGCTAACGATATGGCACCGTGATGACATATATATGTCAATCTTGGTCTAACAGAGCCTAACGAAAGCGCGTGTCAGGAATTTCCCCTTAGGCATTTCCCGGCTATAGGGACAAGGTCGAACATCGTGTGAACGACATCGCCCGTGTTTGCAACGGTTGCCGTGAACTTGCCGTTTCCAAAATCCATCAGATGGTAGAGGTTGATGGTTAAGTCCTTTTGCGTGGCAATTCTCAGAATCCAGTAAGCGCAATTGTCGCTGCAGGTTGTGGCGTTGTATACGTTCTGAGGCATGAAGTACATGAGCAACAGCGTCTTAGTGCCTCCCGACAGCCTTTCAGGAGGGATAATGCCTAGGATCTTGGTGTCTATTGCGCAGGGTCCAACGACATTGCCTTTATCGATTGATTTAATAATCCTTTGAGCAAAGGCGTCTTGAAACCACTGGGGCGAATAGACGTTATCGAAGTAAACCGACGTATTGTAGATAACGTTTTCCATATCACCATAGTGAATTGTTAACACGTTGGTCCCTTCGGGTTGCTGGTTTGGTGTTCGGTGAGACTGATTGTATCGCACGCATAAGACGGGCGTAATTTGCCAGAAACACATGCGATTGATAACCATTGACAGTCGAGACCTGTATCCAGTGCCCGTATTTGCATGTCCGTACTTGAACCTAAGTTGCTTTGAAGGCCTATGTTTTAGACAATAGTTCCAGGCTAGGCTCTGCGTGGCGGCACGTAAAAGCTGCGCTGTGCTTGGGCAGGCAAAAGTCCAAGACGATTAGATATCCGAGAGGATATCGAGCCCGCGCCGGGGAGATAAGGTGAGCCCGCGCCGGGGACTTTAATTCCGGCGACAATTAGGTTTCCATGAGGATACCGCGGCTGACGGTCAGTATATTGCCGCCCTACACGCTCCTTCCGCGCGTCGCCTGCTCAAACGATTTGCGCCGAATTTTATTCCGCGGGCGGTGAGCCTGTTTATAGACGACGTCACGACCTATAGACGGGTGTCTTGGGGGTATTGCAGCTTGGCTCCCGTCCCCCCAATCTAGTAGACTTGGAAACCGTTGCTAGATTAGGGGGATTTTCCATGAGACGCTCCACGAAACGAATTTCCGGTGCCGCCGCCGCGCTGGCGGTCGCGGCCGCCCTGGCCCTGTGCGGGCCCGCGGCCTACGCCGCCCCCGCCGCCC
>JAIHVJ010000247.1 GCA_022720335.1 Collinsella sp. | reverse complement strand
CCCTGCAGTTTGTCTCGTTCTGTAACAGGTAGAGACGATTTTGGCTGCTAGATGTTACAGGATTGAGACGAAGCGCTAGTCGCAGGTGATGTCGAGGTTCTTGCCGACGAGACCTACGTAGCCGCCCTCGGCAGCCTTGGGACTATCTGCGTGGCAGAGAACCCACTTGTCGGCCTTCCAGTAGCAGTAGCTATCACCGGCCGCGGGCATGTCGGCCGCAGCCTCGGGGCGCGGACCGTTGGTGCCGGCGGGCAGCGCAACCATCACCTGGAAGCCACCGTCGTCGACCATGCACGGCGTGTAGTGCAACGTGGTGGCGTAGACCTCGACGAGCGTGCCGACGGGCGCGCGGAACGCCTTGACCTGCGCGGTGTCGAGCTTGCCGTCGACAATCTGCTCACGCTTGGCGAGCAGCAGAATAAAGTCGCGAGCACCCAGGTTGAACTCGCTCGCGCGGTGATACTCCAAGCAGTTGAGCTTCGTGTTGTGGCCGTTGCACCAGCCCAGCTGGAACGGACGGCCGCCATACATGAGCAGGCCGAGCGCATCGGCGCCCTCGACCTGCTCCAGCTCAGGCGCGGAGGCCACGTACTTGCTGCCCTCGGGGACGGGCGTTGCGGAGAGCGCCTCGACGAGCGGGGCGGTCAGGCTGGACGGGACGTCATCCCACACGCGGCCATAGGGTTTGAATTCGGGGTCGGTAACAGAGTAGATATGCATGTTCGCTCCTGTTCGTTTGTGTGATATTACGAACATTCTAGAACAATCACGCGCGGTTTTAAACGTCCGCCATGTCCGCTCAACAAAAAGGCACCCCCGCATAAGCGAAGGCGCCCAGTGAACTCATTTTGAGCGACGAAACCTTTACGCCTGCTGATAGTGCAGGTGTGCCTCATCGATATCGATCAGATCGCGGTCGAGATAGCGACGCGCGAGCCAATTTGCCATAGGGAGATTCTGGTCCAGGTAGTTACCGCACTCTTCGGGAGCGGCACCGGGGACATCGCCCTCGAAGCCAGCAACAAACTCGAACAACTCGCGCACGAGCGGCAAGATCTCCTCACTCGTCACCTCGCCAAACACAACCAGGTAAAAGCCCGTGCGGCAGCCCATAGGGCCAAAGTAGACAATACGGCTCGACCACTCGGCATGGTTGCGAAGGAATGTCGCGCCCAGATGCTCGATGGTGTGGCACTCGGCCGTGTTCATAACCGGTTCTTTGTTGGGCGTGGTCAAGCGCAGGTCAAAGGTGGTGACGGCGGCACCGGTCGCCGGATCGCGGTCGACGCGGCTCACATACACGCCGGGCTCAAGCAGCAGATGGTCAACGGAAAAACTCGCGATGCGCTCCATGGCAGATCCTCTCGGTAGTCAATTTGGGACAGGGCTCTTTTAGCTGGTCGCAACAATCCCACCCATGATAGCAGTCAAAAAAGCCCCGTCCCAAATGACTACTTTGGGACGGGGCGCCGCGCAGCCGATAATATCGACCGTTCAGCATCTAGTTTTCTGACCCCTCACCTATTGATGCTGCGTCGTCCGCAATGCAGAGCGTGCGAGCAGCTCAACAGCCAAAAACCCGGCAGCGACTGTAATCGCCACCAGACCAATAGATGGCCTGCACTTACAGCACCTGCAAACAAGTTGCGACGGCACCGTAGATATTGGCGTTGTTACCCAGCTGCGCCGGGACCACGTGCGGACGAGGCATATCTTTCAGAAAACCAGTGTAGTGCGCCATGACGTCATCCATCTTACGGTCGAGCGCCTCGAACAGCGCGGGATGGCAGCTGATGCCACCACCAATCGCGAAGACTGCCGGGTCGATGACGCACTGCAGATTCACAAGCACACGATCAAACAGCTCAGCATAGGCATCCAATCCGCGCTGCACGGCGGCGACTTCGGACGCGCTCCCGTGCTCCAGTAGCTCGAAGATCCGTCGGCCATCGAGGGCCTCCAGTTCAGCTTCATCCGAAATGCCAAGTTCGACTGCCACGAGATTCTGCAGGCCGTGCCATCCGCTCGAAGTCGCGAACGTATCACGATGATCAAGCGGTTCGCTTACGTTGTTGGACAGGAAGCTGAACTCGCCCGCGAAGCCGCCCGCACCTGTCAGCACCCGGCCGTCAACCACGATGCCTCCGCCGATGCCCGTACCGATTACCGCCACGCAACCCACGTCCACGCCGCGCAACGCGCCGGCAGCGTACTCGCCAAGCGCACAGCTTTTGCCGTCGTTGACAACGGTCACGGGCAGCCCCAGCCGTTCGCGCAGCGCTCGGCCAAGCGGAAACC
>JAIHVJ010000246.1 GCA_022720335.1 Collinsella sp. | reverse complement strand
GGCTGCCGTCTTTGCCTCTGCTCGGAAACCCTTTCCAGCTTTATTGCAACGGAGTACAATGGGTAACGTTTAAGTTCAACTTGAAGTTTTAGTTGCGGCACCGGGCTTCGGCCGCAATGCAAGGAGAGGCGTACCATGGCGATCTATGTGACATCTGACGCTCACGGGCACGTGCGTGCGCTTGACGAGGCCCTGTCTAAGATCTCGTTGACGTCCGACGACACACTGTACGTGCTGGGCGACATGATCGATCGCGGGCCCGATCCGGTCGGTGTTATTAAGCTCGTGCGCTCGCTGCCCAACGCCCGCGTGCTCAAGGGCAATCACGAGCAGATCATGCTCGATGCCATCATTGGCCAGGATCCGCTCGATGCCGAGACCTGGGATATCAACGGTGGCTGGACGACGCGCGAGCAGCTCAACGACATGGAATTTGAGGCATACGAGGAGCTCGTGCGATGGATGGCCGCGCTGCCGCTCTACGCGGTGGTCGAGACTGCCGAGCGGCCGTACCTGCTGGTGCACGCCGGCATTCAGACCGAGGCGGCGCGTGCGTTTTTGCTTGAGCATGGTGTCGATTGCGGCGACGGCAGGGGAGCGGTCGATGCCGATCGCGAGCTGCTGCAGCAAATGCTCGCCGTACAGTCGTCCGATGACTTGCTCTGGATTCGCCATGGCTATTGGGATGCCCCGACGGGGCTGCTTTCTGCCGAGGGCAAGGGTTCGGTCGTGGTGAGTGGCCACACGCCAACGGTGTCGCTCGGGCGTTATTGCGAGGTCGGTGGTCTTGCGGGGCTCGATGAGGAATCGGGACGAGGGCAGATCGTGCGCTTGGGCGGCGAGGACACTGCCGGCGTGCCCGATCGCATCGATATCGATTGCGCCGCCGCCACCGGCTCCGAGTTCGGTCGCGTGGGCATCCTGCGCCTGGACGACGGGGCGGAGTTCTACGCGAACATCAACCCGGGCGAATAATCGGTGCAAGGGGTAGCTAATTTTGGACGGGGCCTTTTTGACTACTTTTGCCCTTCTGCCCGCAAATTGATTTTTCAGGGACGTGTCTCTATAGTTTTGTCAACCGCGTGCTTCGCGCCATTTCGGCATGACGCATCCGGGCGCCCGGCGCCCCCGCTTCCCCTTCGGTTGATCCCGCCGCCCGCTAGGCCGCGTACGGGACGGCGTCGCGCATGATCGCGTAGATGACCTTGAGCCTCTTCCTCGCGACCGCCTTCAGCGCCTTGCTGTGCCTCATCCCCCTCGCCCTGCACTCCCCGTAGTACCTCCCGAACCTGTTGTCCGTGCCGATGAGGGAGTTGCAGCTGAATATGAGCAGGTTCTTGAGCTGCCTGTTCCCGCCGTGCTGCGGCGATGTCGACCTGATGCTGCTCCCGGAGCGCCTATCGGACGGCGCCACGCCGCAATAGCTCGCGAGCTCGTCGTGCCCCCTGAACGCGGATATGTCGATCGACGTCACCAGCGCCGCGGCGGTCTTGGGGCCGATCCCGGGCACCGTGAGGAGGCACTCGTAGACCTCGTCGCCCGCCAGCGAGTCGGCCACGAGCGAGTCGAGCTCCTCGATGTCGGCGTCGAGGGAGGCTATCTCCCGGGCGAGTATCCGGACCGCGACGTCCTCGCCGGCCGGGAGCCGCCTTCCCGAGCGCGACGAGGCCAGCAGCGCCTCCCAGAGCCTCCTGGCCCCCGCGGCGGGGGCGCCCGCGCGCCTGGCGGCGCTCGAGAACCTGCGCCAGCCGGCGGCCGAGCACCCGGCGGCCCCGCCGAACTCGGCCAGCATCGACACCTGCCAGCGGCTCGACGGGTCGACCGCGCCCTCGAGCGCGGGGTCGGCCTCGAGCAGGGTCGCGCGCAGCCTGTTCTTCGCGCGGGTCCTGGCGGACGACGCGAACTCGCGCTGCGACGACAGGATCCGCAGCGAGGCGGTCCCCTCGGGCTCCTCGGGCGCCGGCCTGAGGGCGCGGGGCACGCCGAGCGCGGTGCGCGCGATCACCTCGGCGTCGATGGCGTCGGTCTTCGCGGTGCCGGGGAACATCCCGCGGGCCTGCTTCTCGGCATATCCGGGCAGGTAGGCGCAGGGGTTCCCGTGCGCATGGGCGCGCGCGAGGACCAGCGCGCCGATGTTCCGCTTCTGGTCGACGACGACCAGCGCGCCGGAGCCGGCCCGCTCGAGCACCCGGTCGATGTCGTCGGGCCTGTTGGCCAGCTCGGCCCTGAAGGCGACGCCCCCTCCCGCATCGAGCGCGCACGCGCTGTGCGAGCTCTTCCCGACGTCGATCCCCAGGTAGGCCACGGG
>JAIHVJ010000040.1 GCA_022720335.1 Collinsella sp. | reverse complement strand
TTAACCCAAAATCATGTCTGTTCGGTCAATTAGTTTCCCTCTTCAAACTTTTTTGTTGACCATGGCTTACTTTCGTGTATAAGTTTTCCTAGGCTAACAACTGAGGACCCGAAAGGAGCATCGTGACTCGAACCATTGACATCCCAACATACCAAACGGCTGTCGTGCGCAACTGCTCCCCTACGCTCGCAGGTATCAAGCCGGCTTCGCTCTTTACCTATCCCGGCGTTTACGCCAACCAAAACGGAAAACCCGGCGCCGTCCATATCGAAGAGCGACGCTCTCGCCTGCTCGCCGTCATAGCCCAATGCAACCGCGAGCTCCAGCCACTCGGGATCCATATGAGCGTTTTGGTCTGGCGCCCCTGCGGAGCGCTCATCTATGTGTACCGCCCTGCGGACCTCATGCGATACCTCTCCGACCCCCGCGCCACGACGGCGCTTGCCGCCGAAGGTTACGATGTCCACAACCTGCCCGCATCCCTGGTGCATCTCGCCGCGCGCATCACGCTGGCAAGCAGCAATGCCGCAGAAAGCGCCTATGACGGCAGCGTCTGCGCACTCCCGCGAAATAGGCACTGCGATACGGGGTGCATGTGCGAGTTCCCCCACGAAATTGGCTATTTTTTGGGCTATCCCTACGAAGATGTCCATCAGTTTATCGTCCAGCACGGCGAAAACTATAAGGTCTTTGGCGCATGGAAGGTATACACAAACGTTGAGCGGGCGCTCACGACCTTCGATTCCTATCGCGCATGCACGCAATACCTTACCTACATCTATCAACAGGGCTGCACCCTGGAACAACTTGTCCAGGCAACCCGATAGAGCATACAAAACGCGGCTGCACGCCGCACAACCGAAAGGAAAACATATGAGCAAGATCGCAGTAGTCTACTGGAGCGGTACAGGCAACACCGAGGCCATGGCAAACTTCGTTGCCGAGGGCGCAACCGGTGCCGGCGCCGAGGCAGAGGTCATCTCCTGCGCCGACTTCTCCGCAGACAAGGCCGCCAGCTATGACGCCATTGCCTTCGGCTGCCCCGCCATGGGTTCCGAGGAGCTTGAGTATGACGAGTTCCAGCCTATGTGGGACGAGGTCAAGGAGACCCTCGGCGACAAGAAGGTCGTCCTCTTTGGCTCCTATTCGTGGGCCGAGGGCGAGTGGATGGACAACTGGAAGGCCGACGCCGACGAGGCAGGCGTCAACGTCGTCGACTCCGTCATTTGCTACGATGCGCCCGATGATGAGGGCGAGACCGCTTGCAAGGCCCTCGGAGCCGAGCTCGCGTAACGAACCCAGGACCTCCAAAAGAGTCTGCATCAAAGCGCATCCTTATCCCTACAAAAGAGCGGGGGCTGGATTCAAGTCCAGCCCCCGCTCTTTTATAACGGCAGTTACATCAACCGGCTACGAGATATTGCCCAAGAACGCCTTGGTGCGCTCGCTCTTGGGATGGTCGAAGACCTCGCTCGGCGTACCCTCTTCCACAATGACGCCGCCGTCCATAAAGACGACGCGGTCGGCGACATCGCGGGCAAAGCCCATCTCGTGCGTCACGACGATCATGGTCATACCGTCGCGCGCCAGGTCGCGCATGACGCCCAGGACGTCGCGCACGAGCTCAGGGTCGAGCGCCGACGTAGCCTCGTCAAAGAGCATCACGTGCGGATTCATCGACAGGGCGCGGGCGATGGCCACGCGCTGCTGCTGACCGCCCGAAAGCTGACTCGGCATAAAGTCGATGCGCTCGGAAAGACCGACCTTGGTCAACTCCTCGACGGCAATCTTCTCGGCCTCTTCCTTGCTGCGCTTGAGCACCTTCTGCTGCGCGAGCATGACGTTCTTTTTGACTGACAGGTGCGGGAACAAATTGAACTGCTGGAACACCATACCCAGATGCGTACGTACCTTGTTAAGGTCGACGCCCTTGACCTCGCCCTTGTGCACATCCAGATCGATATCGCGCAGGACCACGTTATCGCCAAAGGCCTTCTGGAGGTTCTTGATGCTGACGACGACCTCGTTCGAGTTATTGGTTTCGCTCATGATAGGACCTCCTTACAGACCGGCGATGTGATCGGCAGGCGTCGCGACAACCTGTCCGGCGCTCTTGGCGGGACGCTTCTTCTTGGTCTCGGTCGTGCCCAAAAGCCTTGCCTCAAGACCGCTCACCAAGCGAGCGAGCGGCAGGGTGATGACCAGATAGAACAGGGCGGCAACCACGTACGGTGTAATGGAGCCCGTCGTGGCCACGATGGTACGGGCGTTCATGACGATCTCGACCACACCCACGGCGGCAAGCAGCGACGTATCCTTGTAAAGCAAGATAAACTCGCTGGTCAGCGTAGGCAAAACATTGCGGAACGTCTGCGGAATCATAACGTAGAGCAGCGTCTGGAAGGCATTCATGCCCAGAGAGCGAGCAGCCTCGTTTTGGCCCTTGGGGATCGACTGAATACCGGCACGGAAGATCTCACACAGATAGGCAGACGAGTTCATGGCCATGACGATGACGCCCAAGACATAGTCGTCCACTTTGACACCGGCCAGCGGCAGACCGAAAAACGCGATATAGATCTGCAGGAACGCCGGCGTACCGCGAATGATATTCACATAGATGCCGGCAAGACAGCGCAGGATGCGCGACTTAGAGATGCGCATGAGCGACAGGGCAAAACCGAAGGGAATTGCCAGCGGAAACGCCACGAGCACGATCGAGAGCGACATGAGGAAGCCCTTAAAGACGATCGGCAGGCTTTGGACCAAAATGACCGGGTTTAAGAACAGGCGCAGAAACATATTGGAGTTCCACGCCTCGACCCACGGCTGCTCCTTAAGGTCGGCCAGGAAGTTATCGAAGGCCGTCACGCCCTTGATCTCCACCGACGGAATCTTGGAGATCTTCTTGGTCGAACCGTCGGCGAGCGTATAGGTGCCGCTAAAGGCCTCATCGCCGCCCTCGACGGGAAACGTCACACCGTAAACCTCGACGCGGAAATAACCGCCGGCAGGCGCCGTCTCGCCAAAGTCAATCTTGAGCGTCTGGCCGTCAGCCTTGCACGTGGGCTTCATGGGCGTACGATCCATGAGGTCCTCGCCCGAGAGCATCGTCAATCGCGTGTCATCGGTACCAAACGTCGTGCCGTCGACAAACGTCAGCGAAAGACCGCTCAGCTCCTCGTCGGCATCGGCCTGAACTTCCCAAGTGATGCGCGTCTCGGTGCCGCCGACCACATCGCTACCCGAACCGGTATTGGGTCGGGCGGTAATCTTTGCGGTCTCAAGCGCCTGGGCGGTCGTGGGCACGCAGGCCCCCGCGCATACCAGGGCGAGCGCCACAGCCAGGGCACAGGCCAGCTTTTGGAGCATCGAGGGCAGTGGAAAACGCTGCTCCGCGGCCCCTTTGTTCAGTCGAGACAAGGTGGCTCCTATCGTAGAAGTTGCCGGCAAAACGAGACGGAAAAGCTCTCCGTCAAGAGAAGCGCAAAGGCCCTCTCCGCCAAAACGGAAAGGGCCCGCGCGCAATCAAGTAGCTATTTTACTTGATGTTGTACTTAGCCATGAGGGCGTCGACGGTACCGTCGTCGGTCAGGTCCTTGATGGCCTGGTTGATGTCGTCCTTGAGCTTGGTGTTGCCCTGGTTGATGGCGATGGCGTACTCCTCGCCGGTGCTGATCTGCTTGATGGTCTGGCAGGTGTTGAACTGCTCGGCGGTCAGCTGGCTGGCAACGGAGCGGTTGGTGACTACGGCGTCGCCCTTATCGGACTGCAGGGCGCTGAAGCACTCGGTGGCGTCCTTGTAGGGGACGATCTTGGCCTTGGGGAAGTTCTCCTGGGCAAAGGCCTCGGCGGTTGAGCCAGACTGGACGATGATGGTAGCGTCGGCGTTGTTGAGCTTCTCGCTGTAGTTGTCGGCCGTGATGTCGGTGTTATCGACCTTGGTCACGATAGCCTGATCGTCCATGTAGTAGGAATCGGAGAAAGTGACTTCCTTCTCACGCTCGGGCGTGTCGGTGATAGCCGCGATGGCGACGTCATACTTGGCGCCCGAAGCGACGCCCGGAACCAGCGTGTCGAAGTCGTTGTTGACGTACTCGACATCCAGGCCCAGCTTGTCACCGATAGCCTTGATGAGCTCAAGGTCAAAGCCCTGGTAGTCGCCGTTGTCATCCTTATACTCAAACGGCGCGTACTCGGCAGAGGTGCCGACGGTCAGTGTACCGTCCTTGACGAGCGCGTACTCCTTGGAGCCGTCGACCTTCTCGACCTTAGCGTCGTCAGAGCTGCTGGAACCGGCATCAGAACCAGAGGTGGCGTTGGACGAGCCGCAGCCCGTCAGTGCGAGGGCGAGCGCCATGGCGCCTGTGGCGGCAAATGCGCCAAGCTTCTTCAGCTTCATAATCAGTCTCCTTCCGGTGACCTCGTTTGATTCAGAGGTCTGCAAAAACTGTTGGCTATTATGCACCCGGAATTACGAATCTGCAATGAGAAAACTGATTGAAACAAACCCATAACGTGAATGGAACACTCCACTTTGTAACAGTCATTACTGCTGCAATGACCTTAATAGTCTAATTTCAGCTGCATAACCTGCAAGTTCGTTCGGAGTCTCCAAAATAAACGGCAGCGAACGCAAACGGCCATTCGATACAATATTCTGCATAACCTGCATACCGCCACCAAATTCCTCGCTGCCAAGGTATCCCTTGCCGATGCACTCGTGACGATCTTTATGGGCGCCACAAGGGTTCTTCGAATCGTTGATGTGTACGGCATGTAAGCGATCGATACCCACCACGCGGTCGAACTCGTCGAGTACGTCGTCCAGATCATGGATGATGTCGTAGCCGGCATCGCTCACATGGCAGGTGTCCAAACAAACGCCCAGCTTTTCGGACAGCTCTGGGCGCTTGGCGGCAACGCCCTCGATAATGCACGCCAGTTCTTCAAAGCTACGGCCCACCTCGGTGCCCTTTCCTGCCATGGTCTCGAGTAATACCGTCGTCTGCTGCCCCTCAAACATCACCTGGCACAGCGTGTCGACAATCATCTGAATGCCGACGTCGGAGCCCTGTCCCACATGCGCACCGGGATGGAAGTTGTAGTAGTTGCCGGGCAGCGCTTCCAGACGCTGCAAATCTTCCGCCATAGCCTCCAAGGCAAACTCGCGCGCCCGCTCCTTAGCGGAGCAGGGGTTATAGGTATACGGGGCATGCGCCACCAGCGGTCCAAAGTCGTTTTGCGCCATAAGCTCGCGCAGAGCCGCCACGTCATCCATGTCAAGGTCTTTTGCCTTGCCACCGCGCGGGTTGCGCGTAAAGAATGCAAAGGTATTGGCGCCAATGGACAACGCCGTCTCCCCCATTGCCCGATAGCCCTTCGTCGTCGAAAGATGGCACCCAATCGTCAGCATCTCTAGCTCCCTCTTCATCAGTTGCGGTGAAATACGGTCTATTGGTGCCCTATTTTGGCGCAAGCAGACCGTATTCCACCGCAAGTTATAAAAGGGGCATCAGGAGCAAAGGCCTCCAGGCATTCCAAGCGCTGGCGCCATGCCCCCACGCCCTAAAGTTTCAAGCGAATCGCATCGATGATGTGCGCACAGCGCTGTGTGGCGGCTAGGGACATGATGGGGCTTTCGAGTTTCCCCGCCTGAATGAGCTGCGTCGCATGCGACGCCTCACCGTAAAAATCATCGACCTCAAATGGTGCATCGATTTCGAGTATCCGACCGTCGGAATACTTCACATGAGCGAGCTCGGGGCGATGGAGCCGCTCGATTTCCAACGAGCCCCGCTCACAGGCAATCGTTAAGCGGCTTTCATATGTTGCTTTGCCGTCGCACACCATATGAATGGGTATACCGTCGACGCTCATATGGATCTCGTCGGCCCAATCGACGCGGCCGCCCGATACGTCACGCCAGCGAACTTCACGAGACGAAACCTCGCAAGCGCCCGCGAGCAAATCCTCAAACCAACCGACTGCATAGCAGCCCATGTCATATAGACAGCCGCCCTGCAACGGATCAAGCAGATAGTCTGAAGGAGACTCGCCGTAATCGAGCTTTTGCTCGCTTTCAATCGAGACAATACGGCCAAGCTCACCCGACGCAAGCAAGTCCTTCACGCGAGTGCGCATCGGGCAAAACCGATTCTTCATCGCCTCCATAAACAGCACGCCGCGCTCGCGAGAGGTGGAGGCAATCGAGAGAGCCTCTTCCTCACTCAAAACGGCCGGCTTTTCGCACAGCACGGCCTTTCCGGCGCACAGCGCGCGACAGGCCCAACGCGTATGCATGCCATGCGGAAGAGCCAAGTAAATTGCGTCGACATCGGGGTCGGCAATCAGCGCGTCATAAGCCGCATCGCCGTTATCGTCGACCGAGGCATGGCCATGCGCAGCATCAATCGAAAACGCTCGGCAAAATTCCTCGACATGTGCAGGAGTGCGGCCGGCCGCAGCCACCAGCCGTGCCCCGTCGACCTTCTTGAGCGACGATGCAAATCGATGAGAAATGTGCCCAGCGCCCAAAATGCCCCAACGAACCTCACGCGAATCATCCCATGAATCCCGATGGCCCACGACAGCCCCCTTCAGTTGCGGTGGAATAGTCCCTGTTTAAGCCCTATTCTGCCGCAAGCAGGAACTATTCCAGCGCAAGTTATAAAAGGGTCACGAGGAGCGCGTTTTGCCGAAGGCCTTAAGCACTGCCGTCACGGGGCCAGGCTGGAAACGTCGGCGCACGTCATCGAGACGCTCGGGGATATCGATATGCTGTGGGCAGTGGCGCGCGCATTTGCCGCACTTGACGCAATTGCTCACCAGCTTGGCCTCGCTTGTGCGCACCGCGCTCGCCGTAAAGTACTGCGATAGACCCGTAAACCAGCTGTGCGCATAGCTTGCGTTGTAGGCGGCAAAACATCCAGGGATATTGATTCCTTTAGGGCACGGCATGCAATAGCCGCATCCCGTGCAGGGCACGCGATTCGATTTTTCAAACTCATCCAGCACGTGCGCGATCGTGTCGAGCTGGTTGGCAGTCATCGAATCCGGCAGGGCCCGATCGGCCAACACCGCGTTCTCATCCACCTGCGCGATATCGGTCATACCCGAAAGCAGCATCGTCACCTGAGGATGATTCCAGACCCACGAAAGACCCCAGGCGGCAGGAGTGCGCAAATGCGTGTCACGGGCACTATCGAGCACAGCGCGGGCCCGTGGCGGCAGCTTGCCCGCTAAACGCCCGCCCAGCAGTGGCTCCATCACAAACACCGCGAGGCCTCGCTCGGCGGCGGCCATGAGCCCCGCTGTTCCCGCCTGATATCGCTCTCCAGCGTAATTGTACTGGATCTGGCAAAAGTCCCACTCATATGCATCGAGCATCGTCAGGAAATCCGCCGCGCTGCCGTGGTACGAAAAACCAATCTGGCGAATGCGCCCCGCCGCCTTTTGACGCGCGATCCAGTCCTCGATGCCCAACGCCACCACACGTTCCCACTGGGCGGGCGAGGTAATGTTGTGCATGAGGTAATAGTCGATATGGTCGGTCCGCAGGCGGCGCAGTTGCTCGTCGAAGAACCGGTCGAAATCCTCCGCGCATTTGCACGAAGCATGCGGCAGCTTGGTTGCGAGCAAAACCTGGTCGCGCAAGCCCAGGCGCTCAAGCGACGCACCCACACAAGCCTCGTTGCCGGGATAGAGATAGGCCGTGTCCAGGTAGTTAATCCCCTGCTCCACCGCACGGGAGATGATGGCGTCGGCTGTCTTCGCATCCGGGCGTCCCGGCGCACCGGGAAACCTCATGCAGCCCAGCCCCAACGCCGAGATACGGTTGCCGCTTTTGGGGTCAACGCGATATTGCACGGCCCCTCCCCTCCCATCGAAGCCCTAATGAGGCGAAACACAACGGCCACGCCATCGAAACACATTGGAATCGCAATCGAGAACGTATCGTAACGTAGTAGAAATCGAGCCGTCACGGCACCGCTTTAACATCAGCAAAAAGCCCGATGAAAGGAGACGAGCGTGACCACACGCGAGGACGCCTACCCCTACCCCGGCGAGCAATACATCCTCTCGGTCGACCGCTATCAGATCGAAGTCATGGACCATCTAAACGAGCTTCCAGCCACGAGCGCCGTCATCTTCTGCACCTTCCCCAAGGTCCGCGATGGCGTCGGATACCCCGCCCGCGTCTTTGCGGTCTGCCCCGCGGCATAAGTTCCCATGCGTTTGTTCTTCTAAATTCCGCCTCCGGTGCACGCTGCACGCCCCAGCGGCATACAATCCATCAGGCGCCCCGCACGCGGGCGCCTTTTTGTGAGGAGATGATTCACATGCAGATCAACAAGGTTGCCTTTATCGGCAAGGGCGGCGTCGGCCTGCTCTACGGCAGCATGATTGCCAAGGCCCTCGGCAATGACGCCGTCGAATACGTTATGGATGACGCCCGTTTTGAGCGTCACGCGGGCGATGCGCTCACCGTCAACGGAAAGCCTTGCGATCTCACGTCCGTCCGCGCCAGCGAGGCAGCGCCCGCCGATCTGGTCATCCTGACGGTCAAGACCACCGGTCTCGACCAAGCACTCAAGACTATGGAGCGTGTCGTGGGACCCAACACGCTCATCGCCTCGCTGTGCAACGGCATTACGAGCGAGCAAAAGATTGCCGAACGCTTTGGCTGGAAGCATACCGTTCTTGGTATCTGCCAGGGCATGGACGCCGTGTTCCTCAACGGCGCGCTCACCTTTACCAATGCGGGCGAGATCCGCTTTGGTGCAGCCGCCGGCACCGACCCCGCGACCGTCGCCGCTATCGACGAGCTCTACACGCGCTGCGGCATCGCCCATACCGTCGAGAGCAACATTGCGCACCGCATGTGGGCCAAACTCATGCTCAACGACGGCATCAACCAGACCTGCATGGCTTACGGCGGGACCTACGGAAGCGCCACGGAGCCGGGCTCCGAGCAGCGCCGCTGTTTTGTCGCCGCCATGCGCGAGACGCTTGCGGTTGCCAACGCCGAGGGCGTTGAGCTGACCGAGGCAGACCTGACGCAAATGGTGCACCTCATCGAGGGAATCGACCCCGCCGGTATGCCCTCGATGGCGCAGGACCGCATCGCACAACGAAAAACCGAAGTCGAGGAGTTCGCGGGCACCATTTGCCGCCTGGCCGCCAAACACGATATCCAAGTGCCGCAAAACGATTGGCTCTACCAGAGGATTCGCGAAATAGAAAGCAGCTGGTAGTGCTCGGCATACTGCAGCCAACAGATCCAATGGCAAAGCCGCCGCAAGGGGCACTCCCCTCGCGGCGGCTTCCTTTTTCATCTTTGGCCAAAAATCAGCTTCACAACGGTTAGAGCTGCGACTCCGACGCCTGGTCCTCATCGTCGCGACAAAGGACTACACCCGCACTTCCCAGCAGCGCGGCCGCGATCAGCGCGCCGACCACGATAGGAGCAGCCCCGCATGTCCCCTGCATGCCCGCGACGAGCGCGGCCGTGGGACCAAGGCAGCCAAGCATCAACGCGACGGCGGCAACGGCAATATCTCGAGCATTCACAAGACCACTTCCTCCAAGAGAAAGACCTTATTTCTCAAGAACTAGTGTGCCCCGCATCCATACGCCCAGCGTACCGCCACGGTAAGGGCTCTGTTAACTCAAACGCATACATAGAACGGACGTCCTTACGTTGCCCTAAAGCTCGGTAAAGACGCCCGTCCGCCAAATATCCGTGATGCAGAAAAATTACCAACCGGTGTAGTAGTCGGTGGTTCCGGCAGCGCAGCCGGAGTCATAGACCTTGCAATCGCCCTTGGAGCCCGTAAAGGTCGAGCCCTGGGCCATATCGCCCGCGGCAACAACGTAATAGCCGTCGGAATCGCGCCAGAAGCCCTCAGAATCCTGAGTCCATTCGCCCGTGCGATAGTGATAAAGCACATTGCTGCTGTAATAGGTCTCGCGGCGCCCGTTGTAGTTATTGACACCCGCAGAGCGCGTCAGGCCCGATCCGTTCGCGTAGGACGCGGCAGACGCGTAGGACGGAGTGTAACCGGCGTTGTAGTACGAAGCCTGAGCGGCCTCGGCAGCCTCCGCCTCGGCGGCAGCAGCCTCGAGCGCTTCGCGCTTGGCATCCTCAAGCGCAGTGCGCAGCTCATCGAGCTCGGTCGACTTCGCATCGACCTCCCCCATCGTCAACAGGCTGCCCGCGCCATCGATACAGCCCTGCAGCACAGCGCGCTCGTCATCGGTGGCATAGTCACCGTACATGTTCATGATGATCTGAGCGCGCATCTCCAGGGAATTGCGCTTGGCCTCCATCGAGGCGTTCCACTCCTGCATGGAGCCAAAGCCGTCGCTGCGATAGTCGACGGGCTGCACCAGCGTCGTCTCGGACGGCGTGGATCCAACCGTGTCGGACAGTGTTGCCGCGTGGGCATCAGTTGCACCGGCGCCCGCCAAAAGTGCCACGGTCAGAGCGGCGGAAAGGGCGGCGGCTTTCGGTTTTCGTGAATCGATCCTCATGTAGCTGGAAACCTCCGTAGTGCGTTTTTGCTGCGTTTGAGCTGCGTGTGATTCGATCGCGCTGCATAGTACCCCGAGCAAATCGCGACCTGCGGTTTTACTCAAAAGGCGCACGTCAATTGCGTAAAACTCACATCCTCTCAACAGGAGTTTTCCACAACTCGAATGCATAAAGCATGTCAAAAACCCTGTTTTTGCGCCCTCTCTATGCAAAAAAGACGCCTGTGCAACCATTGTTCGCACAGGCGCCTTGAGCAGGCATTTTATGCAGTTATACCTATCGAGTCGCAAGGGGTCCTTGCACAAGTCGCCTTACTCGTCCAGCGCGGCGAAAGCCTGCTTCAGATCCCAAATGATATCCTCGGCGTTCTCGGTACCGATGGAAAGACGGATCGTGGAGGACGTGATGCTCTGCTCGGCGAGCTCCTCGGCAGAGAGCTGGGAGTGCGTGGTGGTAGCCGGGTGCACGACGAGCGACTTGACGTCGGCCACGTTGGCGAGCAGCGAGAACACCTGCAGATGATCAATGAACTTCCAGGCGGCCTCCTGGCCACCCTTAATCTCAAAGGTAAAGATCGAGGCACCGCCGTTGGGGAAATATTGCTTGTAGAGCTCATGGTCGGGGTGCTCAGGCAGGCTCGGGTGGTTCACCTTGGCAACATGGGTGTCACCGGTCAGGAACTCAACGACCTTCTTGGTGTTCTCGACATGACGGTCAACGCGCAGCGACAGAGTCTCGGTGCCCTGGAGCAGGACCCAGGCGTTGAACGGGCTGATGCAGGCGCCCTCGTCACGCAGCAGGATGGCGCGGACATAGGTTGCGAAGGCGGCGGGACCGGCAGCCTCGGCAAACGAGACGCCATGGTAGGAGGGGTTGGGCTCGGCGATCTGCACGTACTTTCCGCTCGCCTTCCAATCGAAGTTACCGCCGTCGACGATCACGCCGCCCAGCGAGGTGCCGTGGCCGCCGATGAACTTGGTTGCGGAGTGGACGACGATGTTGGCACCATGCTCCAGCGGGCGGAACAGATACGGGGTGCCGAAAGTGTTGTCGACGACAACCGGCAGACCGTGCTTCTTGGCGATCTCGGAGATGGCGTCGATGTTGGGGATGTCGGAGTTGGGGTTGCCGAGCGTCTCGAGATAGATGACCGTGGTGTTGTCCTTGATGGCGCCCTCGACCTCGTCCAGGTTGTGGGCATCGACGAAGGTGGTCTCGACGCCAAACTGGGAGAGCGTATGCTCCAGCAGGTTGTAGGAGCCACCGTAGATGGTCTTCTGAGCCACCACGTGGTCACCGGCCTGGGCAAGAGCCTGCAGGGTATAGGTGATGGCAGCAGCACCGGAGGCGACGGCAAGACCTGCCACGCCACCCTCGAGCGCGGCGATACGATCCTCGAAGACGCCCTGGGTGGAGTTGGTCAGACGGCCGTAGATGTTTCCGGCGTCGGCAAGACCAAAGCGGTCGGCGGCGTGCTGGGAGTTGCGGAACACATAGCTCGTGGTCTGGTAGATAGGCACGGCACGGGAGTCGGATGCAGGATCGGCACTCTCCTGGCCAACGTGCAGCTGCAGGGTATCGAAACCAAAGGTGTGCTCGGGGTTGTTGATGAACTGGCTCATGATGATCTCCTTGATCGAACAAAAGTAAATAAAAAGAGAGAAGTAAGTCGCTGTCTCCTGATCACGCCGACGGGCGCAAACAGGAGCCCGGCATTCGTCTTGGTAAGCAATTCATATGCAGGCCTCCTTTCGCATCCCGGTTCCGTGGTCGGTTTAATTACCTACCGCCTTTGTGTGTTTTGAATAGTACGGGCATTGTTCCGCTCGGTCAATCACTTAAAAGCGCTAACTTGTTATCTGTTTTATAGATAACTATCGAAAGGACGGGCGCCGATGACCCTCCAGCAGCTTCGCTTTTTGATCGCCGTGGCAGAATCCGGCTCAATCAATGCCGCAGCTCAACGCCTCTATACCGCTCAGTCCAACATCTCAAACGCCGTCAAAAGCCTGGAACAGGAGCTCCACCTGGAGATCTTTACGCGCTCCAGCCGCGGCGTCACGCTCACCAACGACGGCACCGAGCTTTTGGGCTATGCGCGCCAGGTCGTAGAGCAGGCCGACATGCTCGAGGCGCGCTACGAGGACGGCGGCACCCCGCAAGCCCGCCTCGCCATTTCCGCCCAGCACTACGCCTTTTCGGTCGAGGCCTTTGTCAACGTGGTCGAGCGCTGCCGCGACAGCAAGTTCGAGTTCATCATGCGCGAGACCACCACGTCGCAGATCATCGATGACGTCCGCGCGTTTCGCAGCGACATCGGCATCCTCTATCTGGACGACTTTAACGCCCGCGTCCTGCAGAAGGCCTTCGCCGATGCGCGCGCGAGCTTCCATCCCCTATTCGACGCGACGGTCCACGTCTTCGTTAGCGAGCGCCACCCGCTCGCACGCCGCCCTCAGCTGTCCCTTGCCGACCTCACACCATATACGCGCTACAGCTTTGAGCAGGGAACCTCAAACTCCTTCTATTACGCCGAGGAACCTTTTAGCTATATCCCTTGCGACCGCAACATACGAATCTCGGACCGCGGAACACTTACTAACTTACTTATCACGTCGAACGGCTACACCCTGTCGACCGGTGTCCTCTCCAATGAAATGCAATGGGGTATGGCATCGATCCCGTTAGCAGACGCCCCAACGATGCACGTAGGCTATATCATGCACGACGAGCGCAAGCCCTCTCCCCTCTTGCAGCAATACCTCGACGAGCTCAACCGCATCATCCATGCCAACTAACTGTCGGAAGACGGGGTAGAAATCGTAGATTGCTAGCCCTCGACGAACGCGGCGCTACAATGGTCACTCACACGAAACGTACCCAACGAAAGGAACCATGTGAAGGTCATCATCTATACCGACGGCTCGGCCCGATCAAATCCGGGACGCGGCGGCTACGGCGCCGTGCTCAAATACACCAACCCCGCCGGCAAGACCTTCACCTCCGAGCTTTCGCGCGGCTACGCCAAGACCACCAACAACCGCATGGAGCTCATGGCGGTCATCGTGGCGCTCGAGGCACTTAACCGCCCCTGCGAGGTCGAGGTCCATTCCGATTCGCAGTACGTCGTCAACGCTTTCAATAAACACTGGATCGACGGCTGGAAAAAGCGCGGATGGAAAACCGCCAACAAGCAGCCCGTCAAGAACCGCGACCTGTGGGAGCGCCTACTCACCGCCAAAAGCAAGCACAAGGTTGAGTTCATCTGGGTTAAGGGTCACGCCGGTCACGAGCTC
>JAIHVJ010000245.1 GCA_022720335.1 Collinsella sp. | reverse complement strand
GTAGGGGCGTGCAGTGTCGATATCGATGGTAATCGCCATAAGCTTCGGTCCTTTCGACCTGGCGTGATAGGTGGTCTAGTGGGAGGCCTCGTCGTCGAGTGCGCGCTTAATGCGGTCGCCCTCGGCAAGGAGATTCTCCAGATAGCGCTGGTCGCGCTCCTTGAGCGCACGGCTGTAGGCGCCAAGCGACTCGATCAGATGGTCGATCTCGAAGGCGAGCGCGTCGGCGTCGTCGATCATGAGCTCGGACCACATTTGCGGGTTGAGGTGCGCCACACGGGTGAGATCGCGATAGCTACCGGCCGAAAAGCCGTGGTGGACCTGGGCAGTGGGGCTTTTGACGTAGGCGTTGGATACCACGTGCGCAAGCTGGCTCGTGAAGGCGATGACGCGGTCGTGCTCGGCGGCGCTGGTCACGCTGAACTTGCCAAAGCCCAGGGGGCGCACCATCTCGCGCACCTGGCCCAAAAGCTCCAGCTTAAGTGCATCGTCCACCGCGGGCGGCACGAGCGTGCCCGCCATGGGGTGCGCGCCCACAAAGTAAAAGCCGTGCTCGCGGGCAAGCTCAAAGGCGCGCTCGCACACGATGCCCTTGACGCCCACCGTGTCGATCACCACGGGACCCATGATGGCGTCGGTGTCGGTGGCGTCGGCGAGTGCCTGGGCATGCTCCTCGAGCCACTCGATGCAGGCCTCGGGGTAGCAGGCCAGGACGATGATGTCGCACTCGCCGAGTGTCTTGTCGTTGAGCTCTCCGGCGACAGTGCCCATGCTAGCGGCCGTCATGACATCGTCATCGGGGTCCCAGGCCAGCACGCGGACGCCCGCCTGCGCATAGCCGCGGGCAAAGCTGCCGCCGATGAGGCCCAGGCCCACGATGCCCGCGCATTTGGGGCCGCCCTGGTTAACGCGTGCGTTTCTCACCGTACCCATGGGCTACTCCATGGTCTCTTGGCAGACAACCTCGCGGATGGCTCGGATGCGGCGCATGGTGTCGTCGAACTGATCGGGGGTGAGGGCCTGGGCGCCGTCGGACCAGGCGCGGCTCGGTTCGTCGTGGACCTCGATCTCCAGACCGTTGGCGCCGCAGGCGGTCGCGGCGAGCGCCATGGGCTCAACGTAGCGGGTGTAGCCGGTGGCGTGGCTGGGGTCGGCGACGACGGGCAGGTGCGACAGGTGGTGCAGCACCGGCACGGCGTTGAGGTCGAAGGTATTGCGGGTACGGGTCTCGAAGGTGCGGATGCCGCGCTCGCACAGGATGACGTTGTCGTTGCCCTCGCTCATGATGTACTCGGCGGCCATGAGCAGCTCATCGATCGTGCCGGACATACCGCGCTTGAGCAGGACCGGAGTCTTGGTCTTGCCGACCTCCTTGAGCAGGGGGAAGTTCTGGGCGTTGCGGGCGCCGATCTGCATGACGTCGATCTTCTTGTCAAGGAAGACCTGCACGTCGCGTGGGTCCATGATCTCGGTGACGATCGGCATGTCGAGCTCGGCAGACGCCTCGCACAGCAGGTCGAGGCCGGCAGGGCCCATGCCCTGGTAGGCGTAGGGGGAGGTGCGGGGCTTGTAGGCACCGCCGCGCAGCATCGTGGCGCCGGCGGCCTTTACGCGACGGGCGATGCGGATGAGGTTCTCGCCCTCGACGGAGCAGGGACCGGCGATGACCTGGAACTGGTCGCCGCCGATCTTGACGCCGTGGCCGCAGTCGATGACGGAGTCCTCGGGGTGGAACTTGCGGTTGGCGCGCTTGAACGGCTCGGAGACGCGCTGCACACGCTCGACGACATCCATGGACTCGAGCAGGAACGGGTCGATCTTGGTCGTATCGCCCACCAGGCCGATGATCGTCTCGTTCTCGCCGCGCGAGACATCGGTCTTCAGGCCCTTTTTCTCAATCCAGCTGACGATATGGCCGACGGCCTCGTCGCTGGCGCTCTGCTTTAAAATTGCAATCATGGTGTGCCTCTCACCTCGATGGATAATCCTTGCAAAAACGGCCCGCATCTGGGTATAATGCCAAACGTTGGCCCTATTAGCTCAGGGGATTAGAGCGTCTGCCTCCGGAGCAGAAGGCCGTTGGTTCGAATCCAACATGGGGCACCATTCCAATTTTGCTCGAACCCGCTGGATGTCCAATCTGGCGGGTTCGCCCTTTTTGTCGTAGTTCAGCGTGACCAGTATCTCGTCCTCCGAGACGACAGCCTGCCACACGAACGCCTTCAGCAGCGTCGCGTCGTCGAGCGCCGTCCCGCACTGCAGGAAGTCGGCGAAGCGCTCCGGGTCTATCCGCTCGTCCGTGATGGCCTCGAGGTCGTACCTCGCGCGCGCCTGCTGCTCCTCGAGCTCGGCTATGCGCTCGTTCACGCCCGGCGCTATCACGCCCTGCTCGATGGCGTTGAGGATGTTCCTCAGGCCCCTCTCCGCGGCCCTGAGCGAGTCCTCCGCCTGCCTGCGGCGCGCCCTCACCTCGGCAGTGTCCGCGCGCTCCGCTACCATGTTGGCTATCTGCAGCGCCTCGCCGCGGTCGCCCAGCAGCTCCCTCAGCGCCGAGGCTATGGAGCCCTCGAGCTCCTCGCGCCTGATGTTGCGGACGCACGACCCCGGGCAGCTGTAGTACTCGTACTTCACGTTGTTGCGGCCCCTGCCGCTCACGCCCTGCAGGTTCCTGCCGCATTCCGCGCACAGCGCCGCCCCCGCGAGGGCGAAGTCGCCCCAGTTCTCGCTCGAGCGCTGCTTGCGGCACTTGATTCCCTGGACCTCCATGAACGTCACCTCGTCCACGATCTGCGGCATCCCGCCCTCGCGGACGATGCCTCCCCACTCGTACCTGCCCGTGTACCTTCGGTCGCGCAGCATCTGCTGCACCATCGCCTGGCCGCACGGGTTGCCCTTGCGCGTCCTGAGGCCGCGCCGCGCGAACTCGCGCGCTATCGCGTTCATGGACATGCGCTCGAGCCTCAGCGCGAAGGCCTCGCGCACCCACGCCGCCTGCGCCTCGTCGACCTCGTACTCGTCGTCCCCGTTCCTGCGGTATCCGAAGATGCGCACGCCGTTGGTCTTGCACTTGAGGGCGTTGCCCTCCATTCCGCGCTTGGTCCTGATGGCGGTCTTCCTCGACTCGCAGGCGGCGAGCCCCTCGAGCAGCTTCTCGTAGATGATGCCCTCAGGGCTGTCGGGTATCTGCTCGAGCGCCGAGACCAGCTTGACCCCGTGCGTGGCGAGCTCGCGCTTGTATATCGGCGCGTCGTACTCGCCGCGGCTGAAGCGGTCCATCATGTAGACGAGGACGATCTCGCTCTCGCCGGCGTTGGCTATCATCCGCTGGAACTCGGGGCGGTCGTCGGTGCGCCCCGACACGGCGCGGTCGCAGTACTCCGCCGCGACCTCGTAGCCCTCGCGCGCGCACCACTCGCGGCAGACGCGCAGCTGGTCCTCGATGGATGCCTCGCGCTGCCTGTTGCACGAGAATCTCGCGTATATCACTGCCCTCTTTGGCATAATAGATATGTCACCCTTCCTTCAAGTTGAGTTTGCATGGGTGCACTGGTTGGATGCCCCGTCGGCTAAAGCGGTACCAGCGCTGCCGACGGGGCTCTTTAGTGTTTACTCGCGGTATGACTCTGCTCTATCGAGTAGGTCGTCCACGGATATTCCCATGGCTTGAGTAACCTTTCTCACGACACTAACCTTCGGGTCTCTTATCTTTCCGCTGAAAAGCTGTGAGACGTGGGCGTCTGATAGGCCCGATTTTCGGCAAACGTCGACCTGTCGCATGCCGAGCTCGGTAATGTATTCATTCAGTGCGCGCGCCAGCTGCATGTCGTGAGCTTCCCACGCGCCAGTTCCTAGCAGCTCGTCCGCTGAGCATCCATAGAACCTTGCGAGCTTGGCAATCTTGTCGCCACTTGTCGTGCGCGTGCCACTCTCCATCATTGAATAGCTGGATACGGAAACGCCCAGTATCGATGCGACTTCCGACTGCTTAGCTCCGTACTTCAGTCTGGCTTCTCTCAGCCTTAACCTTGCGGCCATCGTGGCTATCACTCTCCAAGCGTTTTCCTTGCCATTTCATCGAGAGATACGCCCAATGCGTCAGCTATGGCCTTTGCTTTCCCCAACGTTGGTTCCTTGGCCCTTCCGCTGAGGAGCGCAGAGACCGTCGAGCGCGGTGAGCCGATTTTGGCAGCTAGCTCAGCCTGTGACATCCCTGCCTTATCTAAGTAATGGGCAAGTACGTAGCGGTATTCCATGTCGTGGCTATCCCTATTCCTTCAGCAGGTTTCTCTCAAGTGAGCTTCCTAACTTCCTTCAATCTGGCCTGTATTTAAC
>JAIHVJ010000244.1 GCA_022720335.1 Collinsella sp. | reverse complement strand
CTCCACCCTCAATATGTTGTAAAACACCCCCGAGCATATGTTCGAAAACACAATATGTTGTGTTTGCAGCAAAGGCGTGATGCCACCTGTAGAACCACGCCCGCGAACCTCAACCTTCAAGTTGACCTTGAGGCGATTTTTACGTCCCTTTACACGCCGTTCACATCGCCCCCAAACTCCCCCACCCAAGGCACGTGCGGCCCACCACCGCGATGCCAAGTGGCGAAAAATGGGACGGGCCCCAGATTGCCCATGCGCGCGCAAAAGCACGCCGCGACAATCTGGGGCCCGTCCCCAAATACCTATAAATATGCAGGCCAGCAATGTGTTAACGATGCGCCAGCGGGTGCGCCGCCAGATAGACCTCGGTCAGTTGCGTACGATCGACATGCGTGTAGACCTGCGTGGTCGATATATCGGCATGTCCCAAGATCTCCTGTAGCACACGGAGGTCTGCGCCGCCCGCAAGCATATGGGTGGCAAAGGAGTGACGCAGCGTATGGGGATGGAGTCCCACCAGCCCCACCTGGCGCCCATAGCGCTCACAGATGGCATGGACGCCCTGGCGCGACAGACGGCGGCCGTTCTTATTTAAAAAGACCGCCGAGGTCTCGGTTCCGCGGGCATGGGCCGCCAAGCGAGAGCGCCCCTCAGTTACATAGAGCGTCAGAGCTCGCGCTGCGCTTCCCACCAGCGGGGACAGGCGTTCCTTTGAGCCCTTACCGCGAACGAGCACAAAACCATCGTCGATATGGATATCGCCCACATCGAGCCCCACCAACTCGCTCACACGCAAACCGCATCCGTAGAGCACTTCCAAGATGGCATGGTCGCGCAAGCCCATCTCGCCCTCGGGGAAGTCTTGATCGAGCAGCGCCGAGACATCCTCCACCGATAGATACTCCGGCAAACGCTCGGCCTTTTTAGGCAGGCGCAACGCCGCCGTTGGATTTTGGGCCGCAGCCCCATCGCGAACCAAAAAGGCATGCAGGCCCTTCACGGCCGCAAGCGCACGCTCCACCGAGGCATCGGAATAGCCCCCATCGCGACGGTCGGCGACAAAGCCCTCCACGACCTGACGAGTCACCTCTTCAAAAGACACAATACCCGCCCGCTCCAGATAGGCGCAGTACGTCGTCAGGTCACGACGATAGGCCGCAATCGTGTTGCGCGCCAAACCCCGCTCGACCGCGAGGTAATCGAGATACTCCCCCGCCGCCACGGCGAGCGACGAGGGAGTAGCTTCGGTATGTTCCTTATTCGCCGGCACCCTTAGTCCGTAGCGAGGTTCATGGGCGTCACCTGCAGACGGTCGACACCCTCGTGCTGGCCGATCGAAGCGCGCACGAACTCGCGGAACAGCGGCTGCGGGTTGGTCGGGCGGCTCTTGAACTCGGGATGAGCCTGGGTTGCCACATACCACGGATGCACGTCGCGCGGCAGCTCGACCATCTCGACCAGGCGCTCGTCGGGCGACAGACCCGAGATAACCAAGCCGGCGTCCTCGAGCTGGTCACGGAAAGCGTTGTTGAACTCAAAGCGGTGACGGTGACGCTCGTAGACGAGTTCCTCGCCATATGCCTCGCGAGCAAGGGTATCGGCGGCGAGCTTGCACGGATAGGCGCCCAGGCGCATGGTGCCGCCCTTCTCGGTCACGTCCTCCTGCGAGCTCATCAGATCGATGACGCTATACGGACCGTCCGGATCAAACTCGGAGGAGCTGGCACCGGCAAGGCCAACGACATTGCGGGCGAACTCGCACACGGCGACCTGCATACCCAGGCAAATGCCCAGATACGGAATCTTGTGCTCACGGGCAAACTCGGCCGCGAGAATCTTGCCCTCCAGGGCGCGCTTGCCAAAGCCGCCGGGGACCAGGATGCCCGAGGCGTCGCCCAGAACCTCGGAGACATTCTGCTCGTCAAGGCTCTCGCCGTCGACCAGCTGGACGTCCACATGGCGATCGTAGAAGACGCCCGCATGGTGCAGGGCCTCGATAACCGACAGGTACGCATCAGGCAGCTGCGTGTACTTACCCACGACGGCGATCTTCACCTTGTCGGCGTGATGGTTGGCGTGATTCTGTTTGCGCAGGAACTCGTTCCACTCGCTCATGTCGCGCTCACGCGGATCCAGACCCAGGCGCTCGCAAATGCGCAGGTCAAAGTCCTGCTCGGCAAGCAGCTGCGGAACATCGTAAATGCTCGCGCAGTCCTCGTTGGTAAAGACGCAATCGGTGTCGACGTCGCAGAAGCTTGCGATCTTTCCGCGGATAGCGTCATCGATATGGTGGTCGGAGCGCAGCACGATGATATCGGGCTGGATGCCAAAG
>JAIHVJ010000039.1 GCA_022720335.1 Collinsella sp. | reverse complement strand
GCATTACCGCTCCGCTCTCGCTACAGCGAATTTCTAACACTCAGCATCCTTCGCGTTAAAAATTCGCTTCCGCTCACGGTCTTCACGCAGTTACAACGCCGCGAGGCCTCTCGCTTGGAATGAGGCCTCTCATTCCACGTCTACACTGCGTTTCGCCCAATCACCGTTCCGGAGATTGCAAGATGTACGTAAATGGCCATAATTACATGCAAGCATGAACTATGGCCATTTACGATCTTGCTTTTCCCTCACACGGGAAAAGAAGACAGACAAAGCTGAGTTCCGCTTTGTGCGCGAAGCGGTTTCGCCTCCGAGAAAAATTCGGCGGACTTTTCCAAATCTTGTTTCGGAGGCCACTCCGAAACTGAAGGGATAAAAATGAGACGAAGCGAGAAAGTCGAAGCGACGTTGACCGCTGAAGAAAAAGAAATTCTTCAGCGCCTCTGTGACGAAGCCGGTTGCACAGAAGCTGAGCTAATCCGCTCCGTTTTGATTAGCCGTTCGATTTCTCTCGATGATCTTGAGACTGGAAAGAAAATCGAGCACGAGAAAAATAAAGCGCTGCACAACTGCAAGCGCAAACACGCTCCAAGAAAATCTGGCGAGTGCGGTGAAGCCATCGCCGAGAACGCCGAGAAACGTGACGTTTCGTTTCATGTGATGCTGACCGCTCCAGAAAAAAAGGCGATCGAACAGCGGGCGGCAGTGCTTGGCGTCTCTGTAAGCGAGCTGGTCCGTCGCAGTGCGATCTACGGAAAGATTGAATCATTCAATTTCAATGTCGCGGAAGTTGAAAAACTCCATCATGAGTTATTGAAGGAAGGAACAAACCTCAATCAGCTGATGTATTTTGTGAACGCCCAAGGGCTTCCCGCGTACAATGAGAAAGCTGTTTTCCGAACGCTTGAAAAGGTTTATCAAAATGCTCGAAAGGTCGATCGGTTTATCGAGGAACTTGAAAAGCGTTATCACGTTGACTATGTTCCCCACGACTGTCTGGCAGATGAACCAGACAACAGAAATCTTTAAGTCGGAACGCAGCTGGATCAGTTTTGCAATTGAGTGCAATTACTCGTTTAGCTATAACTATTGAGTAAAATCGAAAAGAGACGGCAGAAGAGATTGACAGTCATTAAACAGAAAGCAGTCAGCTCGTACCCCGCTTCGCTAGCTTGGCCCTGCCCGAGTTTTCGGGGAGGTGGTCGCTATGTCCGAGCTCCGTCTTATGATCGTCGCTCTTCTTCTGGTGACCATTCTGGCCATTTTGGGCTAGGGTAAAACCCGGCCTTTAAAGAACAAAGCCGTCCCAGGCAGAACGGCTTTGTTTCCTTGATTATCAACTTTATACGGACACTTCCCGCATTCATCCGTGTGTGTACGGATGAATGCGGGGCTCGATAGCCCGGCGGCCTGATCGGCAGGCCGCCGGGAACTCTCACTCCTCGATAAAAGCCGGCACCCGGTTAGTCCTGCGCATCTTGAAATCGCCAGTTTCGTGGGAGACGTAGAGAATGCCGTCCATCCCGTCTCGCGATGCATATGAAAGGTGAACAGAACCGCAATCCGCTCCATCATCGTCGAGAAGATCGAACGAATTCGGATCGCTCGTTGCGGCCAAACGACCACTCAGACAAGAGCCATCGCCATTACAGATTTGCCATTCCATGTCTTCGCCTGCAAGAATCGCCATAGACGGCCTGGTCGCGCCATCGTTGACATACATCCCGTCTATGCCAAAACCGTTTTCAGCGCCATCAATAAACGATTGCTCGGCCCTATACTTCGCGAATGATGCGCATAGTGCCATTGCAAGACCGATTACAAGGCCAACAATCGCTATCTTTGCATAGCTCTTGCCTATCATGTCATCCTACCTTTCGCTTGCCTAAGGCAAGACGGAAGAAGTCATTCGTCGCTGCTTTTTTGTACACCTTCTTGACGCCATTGACGGTCTCATAAACAACAAACGGCTGGACCTTGTGTTCAACGTTCGCCGTTACTTTCCAAAAGCCAGCGCCGCCGATATCAATGGAAAACCCAGTCGCCATCGCCTCGCGCTTTGCCAGCGGTATCGATACGCCTATGCTTCCGACACCATTCGGGAGCGGCACCGATACACTCACCGAACCGCCGCCATACCGCTGGACGTTTACAGAACCGCTCCCGTCGATGTGAATGCCCCCCGGGGGCTGCCCAGCAACGTCGTGCCATCCGCTGGCTTTCGTTTGCACGCTCCCGTATACGGTGCTGTAGCTTGGGCGACCGCGTGTCGCATAGAGCTCAACATCATCAGATGACATCGCCTCTTCTATGATAAGGGCCGCTTCTTGCTCTGCACGTTGACGCACAATCGCCTCGACATCAGATTCACTCAGATCCGGGAATGCTAGGAATTCTACGGTTTCAGAATTGTAACCATCAGCAAATGCACCATTTGGGGTGATTAGTGACAGTCCGCCCAATGCGGCTGCCGTCAGGATTGACCTGCGAGTAATAAACGGTTTTTTCATCGTACTCATCTTCGCCTCCAAACTTCTCACCGGGGTCCTTCTTGCCAATTTTTTGCCCCGGATCGGTTACTTCGGTTACTTGAGAGTTCCCATATATGCTTGTTGCCCATGTACGTAATATTAATTTCGGACATATCGAAATTAATCAATGGTTGCGGGAGTTTCCAACCTCAGCGAAATGCCACCCTATACCCACAGAATCAGCCTGGCTTGACATGTGCCAATGGCCGCTAATGGCACTTGGTCAGCAACGGTCTTAGCCCATCGGCCCCAACAGTGTCTCCTTCTGTCGTGCCGCGGGCCAGACGCACAGCGGTGGCTCCGTGTCGAGGCAGCTGGACGACCGCGTCGTCGACCGCGGCGATTACACTCGCGGCGACACGCCTCGCTAGTTTGCCTCGCCCTAGTGGCCCTAGCGCGTTGCAGTTCAATCAGCTGTTATAATATCCACTCTCGAAAAATCCCCTCTAGCAGGTGCTTTTCTGTTATAGAGTCCTGGAAAGAAAGGGCCGAACCGAAGTGTCTGGCCGGACGCCAATTGTCTGGGAACTGCTTCGGATTCGACCCTCTTTATTTTACTCCATGGCCATGCGGAGATTTAAACCTCTCTGACCGGATGTTTCTCACCGAAACCACCGTCGATGCCGAAACGGCACAGCCTGTCGATGGCACGAAGATGCTCGTCGATGACGGTTGCGATTTGGGCGTCAACGATGCTGTCGCGGTCGTTGAGGCCGCGAACTGCCTCGTCGGCGGCCATGAAGGCCTTGATGGCCTGTGCGAGCTGGTTCTTAAAAGCATCAACCTTCTCAACTGCGGCGGCTCGGTCCGCCATCTCGCGTTCGAGTCGTTGAACGATTTCCTGTGTGTCGCTCATGGCTGTTCCTTTCCTCGCGGGGCGTTTAACCTACTGTATCGCACCGCGCAGACACGATTTTTTCGGGCGGCGGCAAACTCCACGAAGCCGCAGGTAGACGGCTTGATGTAATCGCAAATACAGCCCAGAAAAGGAATGCCTGGATACCCGTTAGGGGCATCTGCTTTCAGGCGCCTTAAAACGCATCTGGTGAGGTCGTTTTTTCGGCCTTGACCTGCGTGGCGGCACTTTGGGGTGCTCATAGCCGCGGCATGCTCTTGTAGACACCCTGGCGGTGGCCGACCCTTACGACCTCGATGACGGCTTTCCCGTCCTCGATCCTTGCCAGGATGCGGTAGACACCAACGCGCCAACCGGAATCGGTGCCCTGAAGCTGTTTTCCATTCGATGCGCGCCGCGGGTCCTCGCATCCGTCAAGGTGCTCCTGAACCCAGGACAGGATTACGTCTATGCCAAAACCGTTCTCAGCGCCATCGATAAACGACTGCTCGGACCTATACGTCGCGAATGATGCGCACAGCGCCAGTGCAAGACCGATCGCAAGGCCAACAGCCGCTATCTTTGCATAGCTCCTGCCCGCGCGTCCCAGTTTTCGGCCTAAAACGGGGTGCGTTTTCCCAATCGGCCCTCAAAAGGAAACCGTATCCCGCTTTGGAGCGGGACTGCGGAAAAATTGGACCGTTATCTGGTTCTGATTGGAGTATGCGTGAATCGTTGATGCTGGCCGGTGTGGGAGCGGAGAGGGATGAACAAACCGAGCTGTATAATGCCGCTCTATGGAGGTCATATGCTCTTTTCCCGCTGCTCTGCCACATCTGCTTTTACCATTGCGCTTGTCGTAATGGCAGTTACCCCTTATCACCGGTTTTCATCTTCGATCGGCTTGGCATCAGGTGCAATGACCTGGCTCGTTATCCTTGGTGCATGCCTCGCGGCGTTTGGTCATGGTGTTGCGCTCCGCAAGGGGAGAGAAATAAGACGGCCGGGTCGCCTTGGCGTCTTCGGTGTTTTCCTTGCTGCTATTGCGGTGGTTCCCGAATGGGTCGACTTGGCCTTCTATGCTCGCGGAGATTCTATTCCAATCGCGTTTGCACCAATCTGGCTGTTGCATGGCGTTTCGTGTGCCTTGTGCTTCACTGGGTCGCTGCTCCTCTCATATGTAATTTGGAATACGGCGGGCTCTCCTTTGATACGGGGGGCAGCGCGGGACGGCGAAAGGGGGACCCGCCGACCGCAGAGCGCGCTTTTTGCAGAAACAATAGTTGTCCTGTCTTGCCTGCTGTTTTGCTGTCGAGTTTCATGGAGAGTCGTTCCCGAGCCATGGGGGATGCCCTCTGTAATGGCCGCATCAATTGGCCTTATGCTTTTAATTCCTCTGGTCTATCTCGTATTGGCTGCGGTCCCTTTGCTTTGCTGTCCCCGCGCCTTTGGTCGTGGACAGAGCGACGTGTTCGCCCGTTCTGTGCTCGTAGCAGTTCCCATTGGCCTTGTTCCCGCTGTTGAGGTGGCATACTTCGCAAACGATGCCGCGATCATTGCGTCGCTGACGATAGGGTCCGCTATTGCTGCCTTCGTATGTACGTTGCTCAGGAAGAAGCGGAACAACGATTCGGATATCCCCCGCACGTCCGACCCATTCGATGCGGGGGTGTTTTCCCCTGCCCTGTCGCCTAGAGAAGAGCAGTTTGTTCGACTGCTGCTCAAAGGGAAAACGCCGGCGGAAATTGCCAGGGAGACGGATACGAAGCCATCGACGGTGCGGACCACGCTTCACCGAGCATACGGGAAGGCGTCGGTTGCGGGCTCGCGTGAGCTGGTGGAGCTGTTTGCGGGTGGGGGCGAAACTGTAGAGTCTGAGCTGTCGCAGCGGCATGCCGGCGATATGTTGGCATTAGCTCGGACGCACCGGCTGCTTCGATATCTGCCCACATCTTTTTTTATTTTCCTTGCGGCAGGTCCCTTGGTAATGGCGAATAGTGATTGGGGATCCAGCGTTACGCGGGCAGTCGCCTTTTCTCTTGCAAGCTATACATTGGGCCTCGGACTGTTTCTTTCGCCGTATTGCGCGGTTGTAAAGATAAATCATGACGCTGATCTGGATAGGGTGGATGGGGCGATTGAGCTCGGAGGTCCGTGCATGTGGGCGATACTGTCTGCTGCGGAATGGTCTTTTATCTATATCACGGCATTGATGTGCATACGCGTTCCGTTGATGGCTGTGCCGGTCCTGTTTTGCGGCGTGGCGTCTACGGCTTCGCTCGCTGTTGGGCTGCGTCCGTTTAAGGTGCATGCCCGTGCTCGGGCTATCGTGCCATTGGTGTCAATAGGTGTCGCTGCTTCAATCTATGCTGCCAGTAGGGGGCGAATTCATGGGTTCGTGGTGCTGGCGGGGATGCTGCTCACATATGTAGTGCTGCGAAGCTGTCCGCAGCGCAAAATGCTTGGGGTATGGATGCTTTGCTTTGGGGCGACGGCTCCTGTCTGGGTCGTCTTGCTCAACATGGCGCAGGATCTGATGGTTTTCGAGCCGCTGTTCCTTGCGTCGCTGTTGGGGCATAGTTCGGCTGTCAATGTCGTCGTGGCAACGGTGGTCGTCTGCTGGTCTGTGCCCATGTCCGTCACGCACATCGCGCTCGCCCACTCGGTTGAGAACGAGAGGGCCGTCTTGGAGTACCGTGCGAATGGGTTCACCGAAACGGCTCGCGCGCGCCAGCTAGCTTTGCTTACATCACGCTCCCTTTCTGATGTTCAGTCGCAAATTTTGCTGATGACGGCAGAGGGCGCAACGACAAAGACCATTGCGGAGGACGTAGGTTATGCTGCATCTACGGTGCAAGCGTTGCGATCCGCATCTTATCGCCAGTTGAAGATCAAGAACAAAGCGGAGCTTATTTCATTGTTATCGCAGGTGGATAACGTGTAAACGCCTGGATTATCAACTCAATAGCGAGTGTTTACAGACATCTTTCTCCATTCATGCAAAGGTTGCCGTGCGTCGACGCATTGTTAACCGCTTTTGATTGGAGAAGGCCATGATTAAGCCAAGGAGCGCTATTGCTCGAATCGGAGTCGGCTTGGCGATTGTTGCGGGCTTGTCGATGGGTGCACCTGCCGCATCATTTGCTCAAGAGGAGTTTGACACTTCCCAGGTTTCTAGCATTTCGCAGAGCGCGGATGCCGGAATTGCCACATGCAAGAACAACGAAGATAGAAAATTCGCTTTTCAATGTTCTGGCACGAGCGCAACTGGCTATCGCCAGAAAGAAGATTCATCCTCAGTCTACATTTGGATTCAAGGCTATTCGGGAAAGCCATTGCGCCTGTACGTGGACGGTGCCTATGACACTAAAGGAACGGGCAACATGAATTGCACGCAAGGCGTGTATCGCTCCAACCATGCGGATAAATGGGAGATATACAACCTCGTCCGTGAGAATAAGCGCAGTCATGCTCGTCTGACTGCATGGGCCGAGTCCGGATACGGCACGGTCTATGGAAAGTGGAGCCCCGATTGCTTAGGCCATTTTAACAAACTCCCCTCCTAGCCAATCCGCAGCTTCTTGTTGTGATTGGGGCCGGGCCGAGCAGCAACGCTCGGCCCGGCCAATGGGAGGGTGATGTTGCTTGAATGGAAATCTAATACGGCACGAGCTGTCCAAGATATTTGGCAATCCTATATTTGCGTTGGCTCTTATTTTGGCGACTGCCATTTCGATGGCAGCTGCCATCGAGGCGTGGTGGACACTCGAGGCCGAGCGCAAGCAGCTGTTATCTTTTGGCTACGGCATTGGTCTGCAGTCTCAGACATACCTCGGCCAAACGCGTGAAAGTAGCTTTGGTAACTGGATCGTTGTGAGCGCGAACGCGCCGTTGCTAGCGTCGGTGTTTTTCTATGCGCTGCCGTTGCTTGCCATGTTGGCCGGGTCGTGGTCATGCCTGTCCGAGCGTTTGAGCGGTTACGAGGCACAGATCTGCACGCGTGTTTCTAGAAATGCATATGTGAACGTGAAGATGCTGTCTGCTTTCCTCTCTGCGTTTGCGGTCACGGCTATTCCGCTACTCGTGAACTTCCTGATTGTCTCCATGCTGTTTCCCGCGTATCTCCCCCGAGTCGACGAATCGACTTACGTCGGGCTCTATCTGCATAGCTATTTTTCTGGCCTGTTTTATTCCCGGCCTCTGTTATACGTGCTGGTTTATACGCTGTTCGATGCGGTGGCGCTGGGGGTTCTATCCATGGCCGTGGCCGGTCTGTCGGTTGTGTTTCGCAGCAGAATCAAGGCGATGGTCGTTCCATATCTGATTATGGTTGCATGGCATTTTGTTAACGACTGGATTTTTAGCGTCCTTTCATGCGTCGGCTTTAACTGCAACATTCTTAACAGCATCAGGTCGGAATCACTAAATAACTGGCCCGACATTCGAGCGGGGTTTGCGGAAATCATTTTGCTGTTCGTCTTTTCTTTGGTTTCCGCGAGATTCTTAAAAAGGCGCGAGGTGGTCTGATGCTGTTTAGGCTGGTCGCCGCGGACCTGAGGACCGTTTTGAAGAAGAACATCATTGCTTTTATTGCGGTTGCGGCAGTGACCGTTGCGAACTTGGTGTACGCCTACGGATTGTCTTCTGTGTATGGGGTCAGGACGGATACCTTGGGGTTTGCGGATAATCTCGCGCTCGTGTTTGCCGGATCTGCTCCGTTTGAGCCTAGGCCCGGGGTCATGTTTGTGCCCCCGTTAGGGTGGCTATTCCTCATTCTGCTTATTCTCTATACAACACTCGATTATCCGACCGAATCGTTGCACGGGCTTGGTTTACAAGCACTTGTTCGATGCCGGGCAAGAACCCTTTGGTGGGCCTCGCGTTTTATCTCAGTGGCGGCGGTAACGGCATTTTCACTGCTCGTGGTGGTTTGCTCTGTTGTGATTTGGAGCTTGGTGGTGAGCGCCTCGTTCAGCGCGGTCATTCATGGTGAGTCGCTTCAGCTGGCTAATTTGGCGCCGTGGTTTCTCAAAGCTGGCGAGGCGGATGCGCTGCCGTTTTTCACAGGTCTCTTTTTTGCTTTCGAGGCGCTTGCGTTTGCGCAGGCAGCGGTTGGGTTTGTGCTTGGGCCGTCGGTCTCGTTTGTGGTTTTAATGAGCTACCTGATCTGTTCGGCATTTGCGCGGCATTGGGTGCTGTTAGGCAACGCCCTAATGCTGTTGCGCTGGGGCGGAATTGTCAAAGAGGGAATCGCGGCGGGCTCGAGCGTCTTGTTTTCAATTGCGATTATGTCGTTATGCCTATCGTTGGGCGGACTGTGGTTTCGAAGGGCCGACCTTATAGAAAAGGGGGACAAGATATGAGCGTAATCGTTAGGGACGTATCGAAGCGCATGGGCAAAAACGATGTTCTGCGCAACGTGTCCATCGAGGTTGACCCTGGGACTGTGGTTGGGCTTCAGGGGATAAACGGTTCGGGTAAGACCATGCTTATGCGAGCGGTCTGCGGATTGATCAAGCCTACCGAAGGCGAGATCTCTATCGATGGCCAAAGGCTTGGGGCGGACATCTCGTTCCCGCCGAGTCTGGGGATGTTGATCGAGGCGCCTTCCTTTTTGGGATATCTGTCTGGTTACGACAATCTGGAGCTCATCGCTCAGATCAAGGGCGTTGCCACCCCCGAGGACATTCGCTCTGCCCTGCGGCTCGTGGGGCTCGATGCAGACGAAAAAAAGAAGTTCCGAGCATACTCGCTTGGGATGAAGCAACGTCTGGGGATAGCTGCGGCAATTATGGAAAAGCCGAAGCTGCTTGTTCTCGATGAGCCAACAAATGCCCTCGACGAAGCGGGCGTGGAAATGCTCAAGCGCGTTGTGGCGATGGCGGCATCAACGGGTCGCGAGGTTATTCTGTCCAGCCATGACGGAGAGGTGCTCGAGGAGCTGGCCGATCGGGTTTGCTGCATGCGCGACGGTGCCGTTGTGAAAGTTCGGGAAAGGTCGTGAGCGCGATGAAGAAGGCCATGTGGACGAGAAGGTCGGCGCTCGCGCTTTTCGGCTGTGCTGTTACTGGCCTTGCGGGCATGAGGGTGAGCGTCGTTAACGGGAACCGGACGGTCATTCCTGAGAAATATTATGCGGAGGGCGAATGGCTCTCGATGGATGGGGCGTTTCTGGGGTCGAAGGATGTGGCGACTGACGGGTATTCGTTTTGCATAGACGGAGCAGAGCTGCTCACGCCGCGCGAGTATCTCAAGCGTGCGCATGATGATTATTCAAAATATGGCATCGTGGATACGAAAACGAAATTGAAGGACGCCGACATCACGTGTGTTATCGCCGTAAAGATGCGTGTCAGGAATAAGGACAATGTCGAAGGCGGAATCAAAACGTATGTTTGGCATTTGGTGCCGGAGTCTGCGCCAAACTATGACTTTGTGGTCAATACCGATCTGATAACGCAGGCAATGCCGGCTCTGGGCGGTTCTGCTGCGTTTGCTGTACAGGTTGGGGCGGAGAACGAGTTGCTTGTCCCATTCATGATGCAAAACACCAACGACTATTTCGAAGGTTACGAGACCGTCCGTTTTGAGAAGGCTTTTCCTGGGACTTATACGATGAAGATGACCGATCTGCCAGAGAGAAGGCTCTTAAGGTTTGAAGTGAAGTAACTCGAAGGTCCTGTTGGGGGAGCCTCATCCTACGCTGAAGCGGGATGAGATTCCCTTCGCAGTGGCGCTCGGCCCTAGTGCTTCTTCTTGCTCTTCTTCTTACAGGTACAAAAACAATCTGCGCGAGCTGATCCATATCGCGATTAACGACTGTCACCCGAAGAATATGGAGCTCGCCCTTCATGGCCATACAGATGGCCACCTCCTGCTGGATGCGATCGAGATCGAGCGGCAGCGCAACCGGATGATGCGTCAGACGATGGGATTTCGACATGCAGTTGTTGATGCGCACAACGGAGATCTTGTTGCCGTGATGCACAGTCCCGATGATGCCTATGACTACTGCGACTATTTTGCCACGGTTCGTCGGGACGCTACTGTTCTCGATTTGTGGGCTGAGATTTAAAACATCTCGCCTGTTTCAATGCGTTTTTTGGGTTTATAACCGTTCGCTTTTTCGGTTGTGTCGCAGTTCACTAGTTCATTCATTACGTTCTTCGTATCGTCTGTAAATCAGTTATGCCGCGGTTACACAGCTCTGTTGTTGCGTTTTGTCGTAATTCAGCAATGACATAGCCGGAACTCGCCCGCAAGTGTCGTACGCTGCCGTACAAAACTGCGTTTCGGCCGTCCGCGTACTGCCAAGGCTCTGCCCTAGTGCCCAGCGCCTGCGGCGGTTGTTCATATCTGAACTGCGACACAACCGAACAAAGCAATTACGACACTACGTAATTGTGTAATTACCGAACTACGTGATAACGACAAAACTGAAAAACGTAACTGTTGAATTGCAGAACAATGAGCTAACGCCGCGAGTGCCGGGTGCTAGGGCAGAGCCCTAGCGTGCGCCGCTTGCGGCGGTACGCTGCCGGGCATTTTGTACGGCAGCGTACGACTCTTGCGGACAGATTTCAGGACCGAATAGTCCGATGTTCAATAGTTCTGTTATTACGTAATTACATAGTGCGGCTATTCCGCTTTGTCGTTATTGCGTTATGCCGCATTGTCGATATTACGTAGTTCGTTTTTTCACTTTTTACGCCGTTCACTTATTCATTTGTTACATAGTGCCGCTATTCCGTGGCGTCACTTTTATGTCCACCGCGTGCGTATTCGACGGTGTGGGCAGCGTCTCCGAACACCTCGACTGCTGCCGCCACGAATTGCGGTGTGGTGCGCCTCGGGATATAGAAAGTTTTGTTGCCGAACACGATTGCGATCCAGGCGTTACGGTAGATGAATTGATACGCCGCCTCTCTTGAGCGCTTGCCGCAGTATTCCTCTGCAATCTCGTCGATCTGCCAGAGATGGCCGAAGCCGACGATATATTCGGCGATGTACGCGCTCGTCTTGATTCGCACGCGCCGCGGGCGGCGGTACGGAGCATAGCTGCTTTTCCCGGGGTCCGCTTTAACGGGCACGGAATAGACCTCGGCTCGAGCCTTTTCAGCGACCACGCGCCGTGCATCATCGAGGCTATAGCGCTTGCACAGGCGCTCGCCGTCGTCGGTCGAGCACTTCACGGTAATTGACTTGATATGCGGTGCCAGATACTTGTACGTCCATGCTCGCGACGCGCCGAACTCCCACCGCAGATCTTCAATGCTCAAGAACTCATCCATCTTCTGACCTCGATTTTCTGCCGATAAACGAGAAATCCCGCAAGAGACGCATACTTGTACCCCCATCGTAAATGTGTGTACAAGTCTGCCGCCGACCCGGGCGGTTCGGCGCTTGCCAGGGCTCCGCCCTTGGACCGGGGGAAGGACACTCGCGCGCCTTGTTATTACGATAACGGACAAGGAAGAAAAGGCGCCAGATTTCAAATTATTACGATAAAAGACACGGGTACGGCGGCGTGCGCGGTGGTGCCTGCGGGAGATTATTACGATAACGGACGTAGCGGCAAATCCTGAATCGCACCCCTGAGACGGTGC
>JAIHVJ010000243.1 GCA_022720335.1 Collinsella sp. | reverse complement strand
CGGTCAAGGCTTGGTGCCGCCAGTACCGCGAGAGCGGTGAGTCCGCGCTGGTTGATAAGCCGCGCGGTCGCAAGCCGCGCGTTAAAAAGGCGGAATAGCGAACGAGATGGTGCGCCCACAGGGGCGCATTTTTCTTGCCGCGCCAACTTTTTGGACCGTCGTGAGCCTACTGGAACATCCTCCAAAGCGGTTAATAAACCGCGCGCAGTGGCCCGTGCGCCCGCCGCCGCGATAGGGGGAGTGTCGCCTCTCTGCTCCAAAGCGGACAGACTCCTTACCCCGTACGCCTAAAACTCCCCAGTTGACCGAAAACCCGCCGCCGCTACTCCTCAACTGAGCTATAACGTTAAACAATTGCAGCGTTTTTGCATGGGGGAGTGATGGTATGACGCTACTGTATTTCCTTACCCTATTTCCGCTGGTACCGGCGCTGGGCATGCTGCTCGCGCGCGGTGATCGCGCTCGCGATGCGGTGGGTCTTATAGGCTCCGGCATCATCATAGCGGTGACGGTTGTAGTCGCCGTCATGTTTTTTGGCGCGGGTCCGCAGAGCTTCGAGGTTGCGCCGGGCACCTCGCACGTGCTTTCGATCATCAGCTCCGTCATCGATGTGATCCTGTGCGCCGTCATCCTGTACAACGCGCACAAATATAAGAACATGCTCACCACGGTGCTCGGCGTGGTGCAGCTGGTGGGTTCGGTCGCCTTTGCGGCCATGACGCTGCCTGCGGCAGAGGCCGTCACCGCCACGCCGCTCTACCTGGATTACATGAGCGTGATCATGGTGCTTGCCGTCGGCATTGTCGGCAGCCTCATCTGCGTGTACGCCCTGGGCTACATGAAGGACTTCCAGGCCCATGACGAGCACGAGGCCGCGCTGCGCGGGCAGACCGCGCCCGACCGTCGCCCGCAGTTCCTGGCGCTTATGTTCCTGTTCCTCTCGGCCATGTTCGTCATCGTGACGAGCGACAACCTGGAGTGGCTGTTCTGCGGCTGGGAAATCACCACCGTGTGCTCGTTCCTCATGATTGGCTACACGCGCACGCCCGAAGCCATCAAAAACGCCTTTACCCAGATCATCCTCAACATGCTGGGCGGCATCGCGTTTTTGGCGGGCCTTATGTTCCTGCACTTCAACGGCATGCCGCTTACCATCTCGGGCATGATTGAGCTTTCCGGTGCCGGCACCGCGCAGTCCGCGCTGCTGGTGATGCCAGTTGTCCTGCTGTCGCTCGCCGCCCTTACTAAGGCCGCGCAGATGCCGTTCCATACTTGGCTGCTCGGCGCCATGGTCGCCCCCACGCCCACGAGCGCCCTGCTGCACTCGTCCACCATGGTCAAGGCCGGCGTGTTCCTGATGGTCAAGCTCAGCCCGCTCTACGCTATCTATCCCGTGACGGGCTTTATGGTCACCAGTGTGGGTGCCATCACGTTTTTGCTCGCTGCCCTCATGGCCATCTCGCAGAGCAACGCCAAACGCGTGCTCGCGTACTCCACCATTTCCAACTTGGGCCTTATCAGTGCCTGCCTGGGCGTCGGCGCGCCCGAGGCCGTGTGGGCCGCGATCTTCCTGATCCTGTTCCACACGGTGGCAAAGTCGTTGCTGTTCCTGTGCGTGGGCACGGCCGAGCATCATATCGGCAGCCGCAATATCGAGGACATGGACGGTATGTTCAGCCGCATGCCGCACCTGACGCGCCTGATGATGCTGGGCATCATGGGCATGTTCGTGGCGCCGTTTGGCATGCTCGTGTCCAAGTGGGGCGCCCTGGTGGCGTTTGCGCAGACCGGCAACGTGCTCATGATCATGGTGCTTGCCTTTGGCTCTGCCGCGACGTTCTTCTTCTGGGGCAAGTGGCTTGCCAAGCTTTCGGGCGTCGACCCCACGGCTCAAAACGTTGAGGTCAATGTCCATAAGACCGAATGGATGGCGCTCAACACCATCGCCGCGCTGCTGATTCTGTGCTGCGTGGCGTTCCCGCTCATCTCGAGCGGTCTGGTGTCGCCTTACTTGGCCATGGTGTTTGGCCGCGTGCCGTACGTTATTGGCAAGGACGCCATGTATCTGATGGTGGTTATCGTGGCTTTTATCGCCGTGGTGCTGCTGACGTCGTTCCGCGTGAGCAATAAGCCGCACGTCAACGTGTACCTTTCGGGCGTGGGAACCGATAAATATCGCCATTTCCGCGGCTCGATGGGACACGAGGTGAAGGCCGAAAAGCGCAATTGGTACTCGGAGGACGCCCTTGGCGAGAAGCGTATTGGCCCCGTGGGTAGCGTCGTGTGCTGCAGCATTATCTTGTTTGCGCTGCTGTGTTGCGCGTGGATTGGGCCCGAG
>JAIHVJ010000038.1 GCA_022720335.1 Collinsella sp. | reverse complement strand
CTCGTCAACGCTCATCTGAACGGTCTCGTTGGAGCGATCGCGGACGGAGATGTTGCCGGCCTCGACCTCCTTCTCGCCCAGGATGAGCATATAGGGCACGCGGTCGATGCTGCGGGCCTCGCGGATCTTGTAGCCGATCTTCTCGTCGCGATCGTCACAGACCACACGGATGCCGGCCTCCTCCAGCTTGGCGCACACCTCGTGGGCGTAGTCGCGGCTCTTCTCAGAGACGGGAAGCGCCTTGACCTGCACGGGAGCCAGCCAGGTGGGGAACTTGCCCGCAAAGTGCTCAATCAGAATACCGATGAAGCGCTCGATGGAGCCAAAGCATACGCGGTGCAGCATGATGGGGCGCTTCTTGGTGCCGTCGGCGTCCACGTACTCCAGGTCAAAGTTGAGCGGCATCTGGAAGTCGAGCTGGACGGTACCGCACTGCCAGGTGCGGCCGAGCGAGTCCTCCAGGTGGAAGTCGATCTTGGGGCCGTAGAAGGCGCCGTCGCCCTCGTTGACCTCGTAGTCCATGCCCAGCTTCTCCAGAGCGGTGCGCAGGCCTTCCTCGGCGCGCGCCCAGTCCTCGTCGGAACCCATGGAGTCCTCGGGGCGGGTGGAAAGCTCAACGTGGTACTTAAAGCCAAACTTCTGGTACACGGAGTCGATGAGGTTGACCACGCCAACGATCTCGTCGGTCAGCTGGTCGGGACGCACAAACAGGTGGGCGTCGTCCTGGTTAAAGCAGCGCACGCGGAACAGGCCGTGCAGGGCGCCACGCAGCTCGTGACGGTGCACCAGGCCAATCTCGCCGGCGCGGATGGGCAGCTCGCGGTAGGAGTGCGGCTTAGAGGCGTACACCAGCACGCCGCCCGGGCAGTTCATGGGCTTAATGCAGTACTCTTCGTCGTCGATGACGGTGGAGTACATGTTGTCCTTGTAGTGGTCCCAGTGGCCACTGGTCTTCCACAGCTGCTTGTTCATGATGAGCGGCGTGGAGATCTCCACGTAGCCGGCCTTGTGGTGGATCTCGCGCCAGTAGTCCAGCAGCGTGTTCTTAAGGATCATGCCGTTGGGCAGGAAGAACGGGAAGCCGGGGGCCTCGTCGCGCATCATAAAGAGGTCCATCTCGCGGCCGATCTTGCGGTGGTCGCGCTTCTTGGCCTCCTCCAGCATGTGCATGTGCTCGTCGAGCTCTTCCTTGGTGGCAAAGGCGACGCCGTTGATGCGGGTGAGCATCTTGTTGTCCTTGTCGCCCTTCCAGTAGGCGCCCGAGACGCCGGTGAGCTTAAAGGCCTTGAGCGCCTTGGTGTAGCAGATGTGGGGGCCGACGCACATGTCGATGTAGTCGCCCTGCTGGTAGAAGGTGATGCGGGCGTCGTCGTCCAGGTCACCGATGTGCTCGACCTTATACTTTTCGCCGCGCTCCTCCATAAGGGCGATGGCCTCGGCACGGGGCTTCTCGTACACGGAGAACTTAAGGTTCTCCTTGACGATCTTCTTCATCTCGGCCTCGATCGCGGGGAAGTCGTCCTCGCTGATCTTGACGCCCTCGGGCAGGTCGACGTCGTAGTAGAAGCCGTTGTCGGTCGCGGGGCCGTAGGCAAAGTCGGCCTCGGGGTACAGGCGCTTGATGGCCTGCGCCATGATGTGCGCGGCGGAGTGGCGGATGACGTGCGTGACCTCGTCCTGCGGGAGCTCGGCCACCGAACCGTCATTGTAGAGTGCCTTCATGGGTATGTTTTCTCCTCTCGGATGCCTGATGCAAGTGCGTGCGATGCGCTCGGCGTTTTTGACTTGCATCATTATAGGCAGGTTGCCTTGGTATACAAGCGCCCGCCGCACCTTAATGGCACGGCGGGCGATTTTCTACGCATGCTTCATCGTGTGGGCGTGGGCGCGTGCGCGGAATGCGCGGTGCCCGTGGCTTGCGGCCGGTCCGGCGATGGATGCGTTACTGGATGCGAGTTCGGCAGTAAGGGCAGACCTTCCAGTGCGCATCGAGCGGGCGATGGCAGCTGGGGCACACGTTGCGAACCTGGGTGTCGCACACGGGGCAGACCACAAAGTCCTTCTCGATGGGCGCGCCGCACTGCGGGCAGGTGCCGTACTGGGCAAGCTGGCGCTCGCGCAGGGCCATGTCCAGCTCCTGCTCCTCGCGGTCGGCCGCGTAGGAGTGCGGGCGCAGGACCAGGTAGGCGATGAGGCCCACAAACGGGATAAGGGCGATGATGCCCCATGCCACGTAGGCGCTGGCGCCGCGGCGGCGAGCGTCGATGAACACATAGACGACCGACAGCACATACAGGGCGATGATAAAGCCCACGAAGGCATAGATGACGCCCATAAGCTGCGGCGACATAAGCTCAGAGATGTACTTGGACATTGGGGTGTACCTTTCGGAATATTTACAGTCCGGTCAAGTTTACCACGGGGTTTGTTTATGTGGGACCACGGCTGTAAGCGGGGACGGTGCGGACACAAACATCTCAATCTGTAACAGGTGGAGTCCTAAAACCTTTCTTACTGTTACAGATGAAGATGAACGGTCGGACCGCCGGGCCAATGTCTCAATCTGTAACAACAACTCGGCAAAACCGGGTCTACCTGTTACAGATCGAGACAAACGGTAAACCCGCCCGTCAAACATCTCGATCCGTAACATCTAGGACCCAAATCCACACCTTACTGTTACAGAACGAGACAAACGAAAACCGTCCCGACCGTTCATCTAAATCTGTAACATCTAGGGTCCAAAAACCCGTCTTACTGTTACAGATTTAGACAAAGGGAAACGTCCAATCCCAATGTCTCGATCTGTAACAGTTGCTCACCAAAAACGGGTCTACCTGTTACAGATCGAGACAAAAGGTGAACCCGCCCGCCAAACGTCTCAATCTGTAACAGGCAACGGCATCGACCGCGAACCTAGGTGGCGGTGCCCGTGGTCTGGCAAGGACGAGATCCTCGCTGGCTCTCCCCTCGGCTGCCGTTGGCGGATGCTGCGGGGCTGTTCGCCGCATTGCCGCCGCGCTGGGGGTGCGCAGACCGTAGGATGGTCTTATTGACAGCCTGTCAACTCGTCTGGGAGGCACTGTGACAGAAACGTTTGATATCGCGATCGTAGGCGCGGGCATCACCGGATGCGCCATCGCGCGGCAACTCGCGCGATTTGACCTGTCCATTTGCGTGGTCGAGGCGGCCAACGACATCGCCCTGGGCGCGTCGAAGGCCAACGGAGGCCTGGTGCACGCCGGCTACGATCCAGCGCCGGGAACCGTAAAGGCGCAGGTCAATGCCCGTGGTTGCGAGTTGTACGGTACGTGGGCGCAGGAGCTGGGCTTTCTGTTCTGCCGCACCGGATCGATGGTATTGGGCTTTAACGACAAGGACCGCGCGCATCTGGAGCAGCTGCGGAGCAATGGCCTTACCAACGGTGTGCCCGAGCTGTCGATCGTCGGACCCGACCACATCCACGAGTTAGAGCCGCGTGCGAGTGCCCAGGCGGCTTGCGCGCTGTGGTGCCCCTCGACCGGCTATGTTGATCCGTTTGAGGTCGCCATCGCCGCGCTGGAGAACGCCGTGGCCAATGGGGTGACGTTTATGCGGTCTGCGCCGGTGGAGGCGATTGAGGTTGCTGGCTCGGGCGACGGCGCGCACTTTTCGCTGGCAACCCCCGCTGGCAACGTGCGCTGCCGCTACCTGATCAATGCCGCGGGCAACGGAGCCGCCAACATCTCGCATATGGCGGGCGCCGAGGAGTTTCAGATGGTCTGGCGCCAGGGCAACATTGTGGTGCTGGACAAGGAGCCGCGAGTGCTCATGCCGCTCTATCCCGTTCCCACGCCGGTTTCCAAGGGCGTTATCGTCACGGGCACCGTACACGGCAACACTGTGATTACCGCGACGGCCGCGGTGCGCGAGCCTGGCGACACGCAGACCTATGCGAGCGATGTCGACGCGCTGCTGAGCGGCGCGCGCAAGCTGGTGCCCGATCTGGATACGCGCCGTGTGGTGCGCGCGTTTGCCGGCGGTCGTCCGGTCATTCAGGGAACGAACGACTTCTTTATTGGGCAGTCGGCCGTGGTGTCGAGGCTTTTCCAGGCGGCGGGCATACAGTCGCCGGGTGTGGCAAGCGCGCCGGCCATTGCCGAGCGCATGGAGCACGTGATGCGCGAGGCGGGCGTGGAACTGCACGAGCGGGCGGACTGGAACCCGATTCGCCGTGCGCCGGACGACTTTGACCGCGCACCGCTGGCGCGCAAGGAAGAGCTGATCAAGTCCGACCCCGCGTGGGGACAGATTGTTTGCCGCTGCGAGACAGTGCCCGAGGCCGAGATTGTGGCCGCGATTCGACGCCGCCCGGGCGCGGTTTCGGTCGAGGGCGTCAAGCGACGCTGCCGTGCCGGCATGGGTCGGTGCCAAAGCGGCTTTTGCCAAAGCCGTGTGGTGGCGATTCTTGCCCGCGAGTTAGGCTGCGACCCTAGCGAAGTGCTGTTGGAGGATGCCGGATCCTGGCTGGTCGAGGGACCGCTGAAGGGGGTGCGATAGAATGACGGAATTCAAATCGAGCGCGATTGATTGCGGCGTCGTAGAAGCCGTACAAACGCAGGCGTTCGACGTGGTCGTTATCGGCGGCGGACCTGCCGGCATGGCGGCCGCGCTGGCCGCTCATAAGGCCGGAGCGCGCGTGGCCATCGTGGAGCGTGAGCAGCACCTGGGCGGCATCCTGCGCCAATGCATCCACCCCGGCTTTGGTCTGTCGCACTTTAAACAGGAACTCACCGGTCCCGAGTACGCGCAGCGCTTTATCGACCAGGTGCACGCAACCGACATTACGCTGTTCCTGAATAGCATGGTGATTGGGATTGATTCAGGCGATCCTACGGAAGATACCGCGGTCCATACCGTCACGCTCATGAGCCCTGCCGGCATGATGCAGCTCACCGGGCGCGCGGTCGTCCTTGCCATGGGTTGCCGTGAGCGCACGCGCAGCGAGATCAAGATCCCCGGCAGCCGTCCCGCCGGCGTGTTTACGGCCGGCCTAGCGCAGCGATACATCAATATCGAAAACCTCAAACCCGGCTCGCGAGCCGTCATTTTGGGCTCGGGCGATATCGGGCTGATTATGGCGCGCCGCTGCACGCTCGAGGGGATTTCGGTCGAGGGCGTGTACGAGCTCATGCCGTACCCCAACGGCCTGCGCCGCAACGTCAAGAACTGCCTGGAGGACTTTGGAATTCCGCTACACCTGTCCACCACCGTCACGCGTGTGATCGGTCACGACCGCGTGGAAGCCGTCGAGGTAAGCCAGGTCGACGAGCACCTGGCGCCCATTCCGGGGACCGAGCGCATTATTCCGTGCGACACGCTGCTGCTTTCGGTGGGTCTGATTCCCGAGAACGAGCTTTCGGTTGCCGCAGGCGTGGAGCTTGACCCGCGCACGCGCGGCGCCGTGGTGGACCAGAGCCTGCAGACGGGCGTGCCGGGTATCTTTGCCTGCGGCAACGTGCTGCACGTGCACGACCTGGCCGACAACGTAACGACCGAGTCCGAGCGCGCCGGTGAGGCTGCGGCGGCGTGGGCGTTAGACGGTGACGACGGGGCGAGCGTTGCGGGCACGGGCTGCGAGCTCACGGTCTCCCCTGCCGGCATCGCGGGATATGCGCTGCCGGGACGCATTACGGCCGTGGCACTCACCAAACTCAACTTCCGCGTGCGCCGACCGGTCGACGCCGCCCGCGTGCGTATTCTGTCAGTCGACGAGGAACTGTTCGCCGGCAAGGTCCGCCCGTTTAAACCGAGCGTCATGGAAAGCTTCCCGCTGCCGGCAAAGGTGATTCAACGCGCACTCGACCTGGGTGCCAGCGAGATTGTCCTATCTGTCGATCCCGTTGAGGAGGCATAGCTCATGAGCACGAATGCGACCGAAACGCTGCGGTTCAACTGCACCACCTGCCCATCCGAGTGCCTCCTGACCGTAGAGGTAGAGCGCGATGCCAACGGTACCGTAGCAGCTGTTCGCTCCGTGACAGGCAACAGATGCCCGCGAGGTGATAAGTTCGCACATCAGGAGCTCACCTGCCCCATGCGCGTGCTCACGACGACCGTGGCCGTCTCCGGCGGCGACGGTGGGATGCTCCCCGTGCGCACGGCCGAAGCCATCCCGCTGGCACTCCACGCCCACGCCATGGACCTCATCCGCGGCCTAGTCGTCGACGCCCCCATCCGTATGGGCGACGTCGTGCTAGAGAACCTCCTAGACACCAACATCAACCTAATCGCCAGCATGGACATCGACCCAGCCCAAGTAGCTAATTAGGGACGAGACTCTTTTAGCTACCCCGCCATCCACCCCGCCCCTCCTCAATTGCGGTGAAATACGGACTGTTTTATGGCTTCAGGCCGCTAAACAGTCCGTATTTCACCGCAACTTATGAGGGCGCGCTGGAGTACTAAGGAATGTCCCAAAGTGCCGGCATAAAAGGAACGTCCCCAACTGCCGGGCTTGGGATACCATGGTGGCTACCTAGCGAAAGGACGATGTATGGCACATGTCGATGACCAGCGTGTGGCGCGCGTGCTCGATGCGCTCGAGGCTCAGCACCCCGGCGCGCAGCTGCTCGTAAACGACCCGTGGTCGATTTATTACCTGACCGGCTTTTATGCCGATATGTTCGAGCGTTTTTGCGGCGTACTGCTCGTACGCGGTAGCGAGCCCGTAATCTTGGTCAACGCGCTGCATCAGCTGCCCGAGTATGACAATGCCCGCGTTGCCTACCACACCGACACCGATGTCGTGGCCGACGCCATCGCGAGTGAGATCGACCCGACCAAACCGCTCGGTATCGACACCGTCATGCGCTCCGGCTTTTTGATGCCGCTTATGGAGCGCCATGCCGCGAGCGATTTCTTCCTGGGCGACTTTGCCGTCACCGCCGCACGCACCCACAAGGACGCCGCAGAGCAGGAGCTCATGCGCGTGTCCTCGGCCGCCAACGACGCCGTGATGGCCGACGCCATCAAGCTCGTTCACGAGGGCATGACGGAGCGCGAGATTGCCGACCAGATGCTCGGCCTGTACCGCAAACACGACTGCGAGGGCTTTAGCTTTCCGCCCATCGTGAGCTTTGGCGCCAACGCAGGAGACCCGCATCACGAGCCCGACGACACCGTACTCAAGCGCGGCGACGTGGTTCTGTTCGACATTGGCGGACGCCACCGCAACTACTGCTCGGACATGACGCGCACATTCTTTTGGGGCGAGCCGGACGAGGAGACGGCACACATCTACGACATCGTGCGCCGCGCCAACGAGGCCGCCGAGGCGCTCATCGCCCCGGGCGTGCGCATGTGTGACCTGGACCGTGCCGCGCGCGACGTGATTGAGGACGCTGGCTACGGCAAGTACTTCACGCATCGCCTGGGCCACTCGATCGGTCTGCAGGACCACGAGCCAGGTGACGTTTCGCTTGTCAACGAACAGGTCGTAGAGCCGGGCATGACGTTCTCCATCGAGCCGGGCATCTACCTCCCCGGCCACACCGGTGTCCGCATCGAGGACCTGGCCCTGGTCACCGAGTCCGGCGTCGAGATCCTCAACGCCTACCCCCACGATCCGGTCCGCCTCGACTAGCCCTTACCCAATAGCCCCTCAATAAGTTGCGGTGGAATAGTTCCCAGGTTGGCCCATAAAGGCATAATCCAGGAACTATTTCACCGCAACTGCCATGGGGCCAAGTCGACCAATTTGACAGTCTAGAGATGCGCCACGAAAACGGGCTATCTACTACGTTTAACCCGCATGGGTCGACCATGCGGGTCTTTTTTTGAAAATTGGCAAGCCTTCTACCTGCGGTTTTTATTTTGCAATTCTCGGTGTGTTCGGGGGTGACCGGTCAAACGTAGTAGATAGGCCCATTTCGTGGTTAGCAGGCCAACTAGCTGCCCAGCGGAAAGGCTCTAGCGGAGCAGGCCGGCTACTTCGCCGGCTAGGGTGATGGTGCCGGCGGCTACGAAGGGCACGCCCGCGGCATCGAAGGCCGCGAGGGCCTCGGATACGCTGGGGTACACGCCCGTGAGCTTGTCGGCGTCCACAAGGGCAGCGAGTTCCTCTGCCGGCAGGGCGCGATCGGAATCGGTCTGGGTTACGACCACGCGCGGGAAGGCCGGAATCAGCACATCGACGATGCCCGCCACATCCTTGTCGGCCAGCGCAGCGCACAGCAGCGTGGGGCGATTCTCCACGCACGGATCGATCTCGTCCAGCGCGCTCACAAAGTTCTCACAGCTCTGGGGGTTATGGCAGGCGTCAATCAGTTTGAGCGGATCGGTTCCCAGAACATCAAAGCGGCCCGGCGTGGGGCAGCCCATAAGCGAAGCGTCGAGTGCATCGTGGTCGAGCTCGCGGCCCAGATAGCCCTCGCACAGCATAATCGCGCACGCGGCATTCTGCGGCTGATAGGCCGGCTTGACCATGCTCGACGTATAGATCGCACGCGGCGTGGTGCAGCTAAACTCAACCGTATCGCCCACGTGCTCCGGCACCTTGGTCGTGGCATGGTTCACCACCAGCGGCACCACACCGCACTCGCGGCAGCGGGCATCCATCACGCGCTGAACGCTCGGCTCATGCGTGCCCTCGCCCAGCACAACCAGACGTCCGGGCTTGATGACCGCAGCCTTCTCCCCTGCAATGGCCTCGAGCGTGTCGCCCAGGATGCGCGTGTGGTCAAGCCCGATGCCGGTGATGGCAACGGCGACGGGGTCGGTCGCACTCGTGGCGTCCCAACGGCCGCCCATGCCAACCTCGAGAACGGCAACGTCCACTGCAGCCTCGGCAAACACCACCAGTGCGGCAGCCGTCAGCAGGTCAAACGGGGTAATGGTATAGGTGTGCTCCCCCGCCGCCACACGACGAGCATTCACGCGATGCCCCGCCTCGACGGCGGCAGAAACGCCACGAGCAAAGGCCTCATCACTCACAACGCGCCCATCGACCTCCATGCGCTCGGGATAGCGCACCAACTGCGGAGACGTATACAGCGCGGTCTTTAACCCCTCACCGCGAAGGATGGCAGCCGAAAAACGCGTGGTCGAAGTCTTGCCGTTGGTGCCGGCGACCTGAATGCAATCGAAATACTCGTCCGGACGTCCCAGCTCATCGAGCATATCGACAACCGTCTCAAGCAGAGGCCCAGCATCCCCAGAAATCCGCCCCGTATCAGCAGCAAGCCCCACAGCCTCATCAAACGAAAGTAAATCAAACTCAAAAGGAACGGTATACAAGCCAGAACGCTTAGGCATTTTCAGAACCGCCATTCATAGAAAAATAAAACAGTATAGGTTGAGGATAGTCAGCGAAAACGCCTCTGATGAGCCAAGGTGCCGTGAAACAAGGGCGCATAGGGCTTATGCCCATGCGCCCGAAGTTGAACGGCAGATTGGCCATCAGAGGCGTTTGCAGCGTCGAGCCAGCCGCCGTTCGTTAGAACGGCGGAATAGGTGTCCGCAGTAGCGAGCAATGCCCCAAACCGCGTCCCCCAGTACCGCCTACGAGAAGTCAGCAACCTGAGCAGTCAGCGCCGCCAGGATCTCCTTGAGCTCAGCTGCACGGTCCCTCTTCTTCTGGACCACCGCGGGCGCGGCCTTGGCCACAAAGCCCTCGTTGGCAAGCGTCTTCTCGCAGCCGGCGAGCTCCTTCTGGGCCGCGGCGATCTCCTTCTCCAGGCGCGCCTTCTCAGCCGAAAGATCGACCTTGCCCTCAAGCACCACAAAGACCTCGACGCCGCTGTCGACCACGGCGATGCTCGCGGCCGGCTTCTCGACATCGGTACCCATGACCAGCGAAGCGGTGTTCGCCAGCGGCTCAATGGTCGAGCGCAGGCTCTCGAGCTTCTCGATGTCATCGGCACCGGCGCGCACGACCACGTCGAGCTCGGCCTTGGGGCTCAAGCGATAACGCGAACGCGTGGCGCGGGCGGCGGAAACGACGGCGCGGCACAGCTCAAACGCGCGCTCGGCGGGCTCATCGACATACTTCGCGTAGTCGGCGGGCTCAGGCCACCTGGCGATCATGAGCGCATCGGCGCGATCAACGTTACCCTCGGCGTCCAGATCGAGCACGCTCGCCGGCATGTTGTCCCAAATCTCCTCGGTAACGAACGGCATGAGCGGGTGCATCAGGCGAATGGAGGTATCGAGCACAAAGATCAGGTTGCGCTGGGCCTGCAGACGGCCCTCGCCCTTCAGGCGGGCCTTGGTGACCTCGACGTACCAGTCGCAGACCTCGTTCCAGAAGAACTGCTGCACGCCGCGGGCCATATCGCCAAAGGTATAGTTCTCAATACCCTCGGTGACCATCTTCACGGCCTTTGCCAGGCGGCTGAACATCCAGGCGTCGGCCGGCGTCTCCACGACGGGCTCGCCGGGCGTGTAGCCCTCCATGTTCATAAGCAGGAAGCGGCTGGCGTTCCAGATCTTGGTCACAAACGACTTAGCCTGGTCGGTACGCGGGCTGTCGATGAGCTTCTTGGTCTTCTTATCGATGTTCGCGTCAAACTTGACGTCCTGGTTGTTGGTGCACAGCGTAAGCAGGTTGTAACGCATGGCGTCGGCGCCGTACATGCCAATGAGGTCCATGGGGTCAACGCCGTTGCCCTTGGACTTGGACATACGGCTTCCGTCCTTGGCAAGAATCGTCGGGTAGATGACGACGTCCTTAAACGGCACCTCGTCCAGGAAGTACAGCGAGCTCATGACCATGCGGGCGACCCACAGCGCGATGATGTCGCGTGCGGTGACGAGTGCCGTCGTGGGGTGATGTCCCTCGAGCAGCTCCGGCTTTTGCGGCCAGCCCTGCGTGGCGAAAGTCCACAGCTGCGAGCTGAACCAGGTGTCCAGTACGTTCTCGTCCTGATGCACGTGATGGCCGCCGCACCTGGGGCACACATCGGTGTCCTCGGTAAGGGCGTCCTCCCAGCCGCAGTCCTCGCAGTAGAACACGGGGATGCGGTGGCCCCACCACAGCTGGCGGCTGATGCACCAGTCCTTAAGGTTCTCCATCCAGGTGGTGTAGGTCTGCGTCCAGCGCGCGGGGTGGAAGGTGACCTTGCCGGAGTTGACGGCGTCGAGCGCCGGCCCCTTGAGCTTATCGACGGCGACGAACCACTGCTCGGACAGCCACGGCTCAAGCGCGGCGTCGCAGCGGTAGCAGTGCATGACGGAGTGGTCGTGGTCCTCGACGTGATCGAGCAGGTCATGCTCCTCAAACCACTTGATGACGGCCTCGCGGCACTCCTCGCGGGTCATACCGGTGAACTCGCCGTAGCCCTCGACGACCACCGCGTGCTCGTCGAAGATATTGATCTGCGGCAGGTCGTGAGCCTGACCCATGGCGTAATCGTTGGGGTCGTGGGCCGGGGTAACCTTGACAAAGCCGGAACCAAAGTTGGCGTCGACATGCCAATCCTCAAAGATGGGGATCTCGCGGTCGACGATGGGGAGCTTGACGGTCCTGCCCACAAAGGCGGCCTTCTCGGGGTCCTTCGGGGAGACGGCGACGCCCGTGTCGCCGAGCATGGTCTCGGGGCGCGTGGTGGCGACGACGATGTAATCCTGGCCGTTGACCGGCTCGGTCAGCGGGTAGCGCAGGTGCCACAGGTGGCCCTTCTCGTCCTTGTACTCGGCCTCGTCGTCCGAGATGGCGGTGGTGCAGTTGGGGCACCAGTTAACGATGCGCTTGCCGCGGTAGATCAGGCCGTCGTGATACCAGTCGCAAAAGACCTTGCGTACGGCTTGCGCGTAGTTCTCGTCCATGGTAAAGCGCTCGTTATCAAAGTCGACGGAGCAGCCCATGCGCTTGATCTGCTCGACGATGATGCCGCCGTACTCGTGGGTCCAATCCCAGCAAGCGTCGACAAACTTGTCGCGGCCGATCTCCAGGCGGCTAATGCCCTCGCTCTTGAGCTTCTTGTCGACCTTGGTCTGCGTGGCGATACCGGCGTGATCGGTGCCGAGCACCCAGCGCGTGGACTTGCCGCGCATGCGGGCCATACGGATGATGGCGTCCTGGATGGAGTCATCGGTGGCGTGGCCCATGTGGAGCTTGCCGGTC
>JAIHVJ010000242.1 GCA_022720335.1 Collinsella sp. | reverse complement strand
TCATGCCTCTCGGCAAAACGTCCATTAGTTTATGGTGTCGTCCGTCAATCTAGCTGCAGAATCTATGTGCACACATTAATGCGACATGTGCGACTCGCGACGAGCGTACACCAGCGACACCGCGAACCCGACCACGGCAATTACAGCCGCCACACGCACGGCAGTTGCAAATCCAATCGCCTGGGCAACGTCCGTCGCAGCGCCAGCGGTGCCGGCAGTCGCCGCAGAACTCGAGAGCAGGCCGATAAACAGCGACGGGCCAAACGATGCGGCAATCATGTTCCACGTGTTGAGCAATGCCGTTCCGTGAGGATGCTCAGCGGCAGGAAGCGTCTCCAAGCCGGCCGTCTGCGAGGGGCTCAGCACCAGGCCGACTCCGGCATACACCACAACGGTCAGCGCCACGACGACGCCGATGTTCATGCTTGCCGCCGTCATCGAGATTGCAGTCTGCCCCACGGCAATCAGGGCAAAGCCGACCGGCAGCAGCGGCCATGCGCCACGGGCGTCCATCACGCGTCCGCCCACAATCGAGGTCACGGCGTTGCAGGCAATCGCCGGCAAAATGAGCAGGCCCGCAACAAGTGCGGTCATGCCGTAGGCACCTTCAAAATAGAGCGGCAACAAAACGCTCATCGAGAACGTCGTCATCATCGACACCACCACAAGCAGGCACGCAGGCCAAAAACGAACGCTCGCCATGGGACGCACGTTAAGCACCGGATGCTCGAGCTTGAGCTGACGGGCCGCAAACAGGCCGAGCAGCACAAGGGCGGCGAAGAGCGTCACGATGCCGGCAATCAGATTGGTCGAGAACTCGCCTACGGAATACACAAATGCCGTAATACCGGCAGCGAGCAAAACAACCGACAGAATATCAAGCGTGGCGTTCGAACGCTCTCCGACATTCTGAACAAGCTTTACGCCCGCCGCAGCGACCACAATGCCGCCCACCAGCGGCACTACGAACACCGCCCTCCAGCCAAACAACGTGCACATAAGACCGCTGATCACGGGTCCAAACGCCGGCCCCAGCGTAATGCAGGCACCGCCCAGGCTCAGATACAGACCGAGCTTCTCGCGCGGAGCGCAAGACAGCACCACGTTCATCATGAGCGGGAACAAGATGCCCGATCCCGCAGCCTGCAAAATACGGCTTGGCAGCAAACCGCTAAATGACGGAGCGAACAGGCACAGGACTTCGCCGGCGACCATGCATCCGCATGCGAAAAACAGCAGCTTGCGCGTCGAGAAACGGCCGGACAGGAAGGCCATGATGGCCGTAAAGATCGACGTCACGATCATGTAGCCCGAAACGAGCCACTGTGCCGTGGTGGCACTCACCGAAAAGGCTGCCATAATGTCGTGCAACGCCACGTTAATGATGTTCTCGTTAAACGCGGCAACAAAGGCTGCAATATACATTACGACGAGAATCGCCGCAGAGGCCGATGGCGTTACTTGAACTTGTTGCTGAGATTTGCTCCCCATGCATTTCCTTCCTCTTGGAACGACAGTCGCATCGCCCCAGAGGAACGGTCCAGGGCGAAAAATGAGCCCTAGACTTACGCCAGACGCCGTACACGACGAATCTGGCAACATGGTCCAACATCGAAAGATTGTAACGCGGACGCATGGCTTTCCTTCCGCGCTATTATTAAAAGTCCACGAAAGCATAAGACATGAGGAGCCCGCCATGATTAAACCCATCATGAAGTCCGAGTTCTTTTTACGCCTGCCCTCCGAAGACGCCGGCCTCGAAGACGCCGCGACCGGGCAGGATCTCCTAGATACACTCCACGAGCATGAGCGCGAGTGCGTGGGCCTCGCCGCCAACATGATCGGCGTGCGCAAACGCATCATCTGCGTAAAGGACGGCAACAGGACACTCCTGATGTACAACCCTCAAATTCTTGAGCAGGTCAATGCCTATCAGACGAGCGAAGGATGCCTCTCGCTGATCGGCGAGCGTCCCTGTACCCGCTATCGCCGCATTAAGGTTGAGTATTTGGACGAGAACTTCGTTCACCGCATCAAAAACTTCTCGGGCTACACCGCCGAGATCATCCAGCACGAAATCGACCACTGCAACGGGATTGTTATTTAGTTCCGCCGTTCTACCGAACGGCGGACCACTTGACGCTGCGCGAGCCGCATTCACGCCAATCTGACGTTCAATTTCGAGGGCGCGACCAGAAGGTCAGCGCCCTCTCATTTCACGTCACCTTGGCGCAAATGCGGCTCGCTCGCTGTCGTATGTCTATCCTGCGACGCCTCGATTCTTGCGGCGGCAGGCACCTAATCCCCTACGATTGGCGGTAATGGTCAAAGAAGTCGGCGAGGTCTTCGAGGGACTCTTTGAG
>JAIHVJ010000241.1 GCA_022720335.1 Collinsella sp. | reverse complement strand
GTGTTAGCGCCGGGCGATTTTAGCCGCTAATAGTCAAACTATTTTGACCAATCCCGGTCACCGAATAATGGCCACCGTGCCTCCCCGCCGCCACTACGCTGGTGGTGCCAACACGCCGGCGTTAGGAGGACCATTGAGGTGAACGAGAGACACGATGACCTACAGGAGATTATAGACGCGGCGCTCCGGGAGATGGCCGCGGAGGAGGGCGACGGGTTCGACCCGCAGGCATGCAACCTCGCTGAGTTCTGCAGGAGGACGGGGCTCACCCGCTCCCGCGCGAGGACGGTCAGGGCACACGGGTTCAGGGCCCTGCCCCACGGGAACAGCGGGAGGAGGGCCGCGCCGGGCGTGCTCGCCGGCCACACCGGCCTGGTGGACGACCTCCTGCGGAAGGGCGTCACCAACTCGCAGGTGATATTCGAGCGGCTGCTCGGCCAGGGCTACGCCGGCGGCCTCACCACGGTGAAGACCTATATCGCCGCGCACCGGGACCTCGTGCCCGCGAAGAGGCGGCAGGTGGCCCCGCAGGGCTGCCGCGGGCAGCGCTTCAGGACGGCGCCCGGAGAGGCCTACCAGATGGACTGGGGCTTCGTCGCGGTCGAGCGCCCCGGCGGCGAGCGGGCGCGGATCGCCTGCTTCGCCATGGTCTGCCACCATTGCGGGAGCGCCCACGTCGAGTTCTTCCCGAACGCGCGCCAGGAGAACCTCCTCATCGGGATGCTGCACGCGTTCTCGGCGCTGGGCGTGCCCGCGACCGTGCTCACCGACAACATGAAGAGCGTGGTCGTCCGCCGCGATGCCGACGGCCGGCCCGTCTGGCAGGCCGACTACGCCGAGTTCATGGGCGTCGTCGGCTTCCGCACCAGGCTGTGCAGGCCGCGCCACCCCTATACGAAGGGCAAGGTGGAGAGACTCGTCCGCTTCGTGAAGGGGAACTTCCTCGCGGGAAGGTCCTTCACCGACCTTGACGCCCTCAACCGGGAGGCCGCCCTCTGGTGCGCCGAGCAGGGAGGCCGCTGGCGGCGCGCGGCGGCATGCGTCCCGATGCGCGAGCACGAGGCGGCGTGCTCGGCGAACACCAGGCCGCTCGAGGTCACGGCCGAGGTCGAGCGGTACCTGTGCCCGCGCCGGAAGATCTCCTTCGACGGCTTCGTGAGCTTCGAGGGGCACCGCTACGGCGTGCCCTACTGGTACGGCCGCCGCGAGTGCAGGGTGAGCCGGGAGGGGCGCGTGGTGCACATATACAGCGACGACCTCTCCCGCGAGCTCGTCGCCCACGCCGTCGGCGCCGGCGCCGACAGCTGGTGCGAGGGCCAGTGGGAGACATCGCCGGCGCAGCCCGAGGAGCTGCCGACCCAGCCGGTCGGGACCGTGGTCGAGCAGATCGCCCCGCCCAGGACGAAACCCGGTTTCGAGAGGTTCGACTTCGGGAGGGCCGAATGATGGCGGGCGCGGGGGCGAGCCCCTACGAGCTCGCGAGCGACGCCGCGTCGAGGCTCGGGATCGCCGTCGGGGCGGAGGAGCTCGCGACCCTCGCCTCGGACCTCGACCTCGGCGACGGGGAGATGGCCGCCGTGGCAGCCACCTTCTCCTACCTTGCGGAGAAGAGGAGGCTCGCCTCCATCGAGACGCTGCTGAGGCTGAGCAGGCTGCCCAGGCGCGAGCCCAAGACCTTCGAGGGCTTCGACTTCTCCAGGATCCAGGGCCGGGACGCGGCCGCGCTGGGCAAGCTCCCGTCGCTGGCCGACCTCTACGCGCACCGCAACGTCGCCTTCGTCGGGCCCGGCGGCATAGGGAAGACGCACCTCGCGCAGGCCTACGGGCGCGAGTGCTGCATGCGGGGGCTCAAGACCTACTACATAAAGGCGACAGAGCTCAGGGACAGGTTCCAGAAGGCCGTCCAGCGGGGAAACACCTCGCGGGTCGTCTCCTCGCTCGTCAAGCCGTCGTGCCTCATCGTTGACGAGGTGGGGAGATGCGTCTACGACAGGCCGTGCACCGACCTGTTCTTCGATGTCGTCGACAGGCGCTACGAGAAGGAGGGGCCGAACGCGATGGTCCTCACGAGCAACATCGCCCCGAGCGGGTGGGATGAGTTCTTCACGGGCGACGACACGCTCCTCTGCGCCCTCGACAGGCTGTTCGACAAGGCGTCGGTGTTCGTGATGCGGGGCCCGAGCTACCGCGGCAGGGGGCTCGACACCTACTCGGTGGAGGCCGTCCCCCAGGCGGTGAAGGTGAGGGGGATCCAGTCCGAGGGGATGTAGGGAAGCGATAGGAAAGACATAGATGCGGGCGTGTTGGCTAAAATGGGTCGGCCGGGATTGGTCAATCTCGGCCGACTATATTTGGCTAAATTATTCCGACGCTAACATC
>JAIHVJ010000240.1 GCA_022720335.1 Collinsella sp. | reverse complement strand
TCCCCTTTACTCGTGAACGATCTCGACATGGACGATCTCGTCGCCGGCACGCAGCTGCGAAATCACATCGAGACCCTCGACCGTGGTACCAAAGACGGTGTAACCGGAATCGAGGTTATGCTGGGCACCCAAGCAGAAGTAGAACTGCGAACCCGCGGAATCGGGATCCATGGAGCGTGCCATGGCAAGGGCGCCATCGACATGGCTGTTGCGCGGATTGGTGGCAAACTCGCCCTTGATACAGTAGCCGGGGCCACCGGTACCGGGCATGCCGTCGGGGCCCTCAAGACCGGCAGCGACGTCGGCGCCGGACATATCGCGGGTATTGGGGTCGCCGCCCTGAATGACAAAGCCGGGCACATAGCGATGGAACTTAAGGCCATCATAGAAACCCATCGTGGAAAGCTCGCAGAAGTTCGCGACATGAATGGGAGCGCCCTCGCCGTCAAACTTGACCTTGATGGTACCCTTCGACGTCTCGATAACGGCGCACTCGTCGCCGGCAAGCTGATACTCAGGCGTGTAGAGCTCTTTCTTAAAACCAAACATGTGGTTCCTTCCTCGTGCGTTTAAAGCATATTTGTACGAATTGTAGCAATAAGCATGCGCTTACATCAATTGCGCACGTAGGTTATGCCGACTATGGCGAACTAATTTTAGGAACGCTGCTGCGGCTTCCAGGAACCCACATTGGCGTCGTACTGGTTCAGCGCGCTGTTGCCACTCTGCGCGATGGGCGCCAGGATCTCGCTTTGGTGGGAACTCATCGACTCGCCATCGGGAATGGCCAGCGAGATGTCCCAGCTCTGGCAAATCACGTCGACGCGCTCATACATCCACTCGGCAAGCTGCTTTAAGTGGGCGATGTCGTCCGCATAGACCGTATCGTCCTGATACTTAAGGTTGTTGAGCTCATCTTGCGTCTTTTTGATCTGGTCGCGCAGGGCGTAGGCACTCTGCGACAGCTCCTGACGGGTGGACAGCGGCGTTCGAAGATAGCCGTTGTTAAAAGAATCGATGACCTCGCCGATCTGGTCCTCGTCACCGTAGGACACGATGGTCTGATACAGACCGTCGAGCCTGGTATAGAGCTGATCATCGGTGAGCACGGTTTCTTCCTGGACCACCTCGGCAGAATCGTCCTGCTTGGTATCGTCCTCAGTCGCCTCACCCTTTTGGCGCGTAGGGAAGGTCGTCTGCGCGGCCTGGCCAAACTGGTCATAGAAGCCGGGCATAACACCCATGGGATCGGTCGTCACGAACCAATAGGCACCACCGCACACAAAGGCAAGGACCGCGATGATAATGAGCGGCTTGGGGATATGACGCTTGTGCTTGTGATAGGCGTCCTCGTCGGGATGCACCTTGCGCTTGGGTTTTTGAGCATCGTCATGCAGAGAAACGGGCGTGGGAATATCGACCTTGGGGATACCGAAATCCTTATCGAAAGCCGGCAACACGCAGGTCTCGTTGGGGTCGGCGGCGTCCGAAAGAACCGCGGCTGCCGAGGCGGGCGCATGCGGCACCTCGGTATCGATCTGCTCTTGCGTTAGGCGCGGAAAGCCCGCCGTGCGACCCGCAGCCAGATCGGATGCGGCAGCGTCCTCGGAGAGGATACCCGGAGCGGGGCGTCCGCATTTGGGGCACGTACGATCATGCGGAGAAAGACGGGCACCGCAGCCCTCACAGAACACGAACTCGGTGTGCTCGGGACCATCGCCCGGACCCACATAGGCGTTACAGTAGGGGCAGAACGAGGCGCCGTCCTCGATAGTCTTAAGGCAATGCGGGCAGATCACGGCATCCTCTTTTCGAAGCAATTCAAACAATCGAGGTTAGAGCATAACATCGCCACGGCCCCACAGGAGCAAGGCACCAATTCAACATCGCCAGGGCGCGTAGTTACTTCTTCTTTTTGCTTGGCATCGAAACTTTGATGCCTTGGGCGGACTTGGTCACGCGAGAGCGCTTGGCTCCGGTACTCTTCTTTTTCTTGGGCTGGGCCTGGGCCACTCCCTCGAGTGCGCGGGCCTCGGCCTCGCGAGCGGTGCGATCTTCGCGGCGCTGCGCCATGTCGGCGGCGAAGCGCTTGGCAAAACGCTCGGCCGTCGAACCCGTCGAGCTCACCTTGCCGCCACCGCGACCCAGGTGGACGCGCACACCGCGGCCAAAACCAGTTGCAGCATGACGACGACGCGGCTTGAGCGAATCCATCATCGTGGCGAGCTTAAAGAACACCGAGCAGGTAAAGACCACGATGACAGCCAAGATAACCATCTGGCCCATCGACAGGTTGGCAATAGACAGCAGCTCCGGGAATCCGATAACGCCCACCAAGATGCCGGCGACTACAAACACAAAGAGCACCACACGTAAGGGCGTGAGAGG
>JAIHVJ010000239.1 GCA_022720335.1 Collinsella sp. | reverse complement strand
AGCCCTCCTCGTGCACGCGGTCGGCCAGGGCGGTCATCTTCTTGCCGGCCTCGTAGACGTTCCTGCCGTCCTCGAGGTAGCCCTCCTGGTCGAAGTGCATGATCTCGATCTTCTCGGTCTCCTTCATTCCCGCTCCTTTCACGAGCAGTTTGAATTGTCGCACGGAATGAACGGGCTTGCCGCCCCGTCGCACCGCTTAACCTTGTGGACATCTTGGCCCCAAGCTCAACAATTCAAAGGTTCTTAATACCAGTGAACGATTACAGGTTAGCCGTTTTTAATACCGATTTTTCGATTTAATCCTCCTCTCTCGGTAGACGGTCAGTTTTGGCCGTTCATCGGTCGAGCGGCACATGTCCTAAAAAAACGAGCGTCCTCGCCGTGCGCAAGGACGTTCTAGATACTAATAGTTGTAGGCATAACCGCCGGCATCGCCGCGAGTAAAGGATTTGGCGTACTCGATGACCTGTCCGCTCGCATCGTAAGTCAAGCATTCCAGCACAAGCGCCAGATCTCCTGGCTCAAGATTGAGCAGGCTCGCATCGCGTGCGCCCAAAGCCTCGATATCGAGCTTCTCAATCGATTTATCCGGCTTTCGACCCAACATGTCATAGGTTTCGTACAGACTGAAAACCGAAATATCGACATCCTCGATACCCGGGAACAGCAGGCACGGAATCAGCGTCATCTCGATCGACACGGGCTCGCCATCGATGCAGTTAAGACGGCGCACCGAGTAAAGCAAATCGTCCTCGGCGATACCAAACAGGTCGGCATAGTACAGGCCGGCATAGCGTTTGGAACGCGCGAGGATGCGTACCGATGGCGTCGCGCCCGAGGCCAAAACCGTCTGGCGAAAACCGCCTTTGCGAACGTGCTCATCAAACCACTTATGCCCCACAAAGGCGCCCTTGCCCTGCACGCGACGAATCTGACCGCTCTTGACCAGCTCGTCCATGGCGCTACGAATTGTCAGACGCGTGGTGCCAAACTCCTCGGCCAGTTCATTTTCGGACGGAATCATCGAACCCGTCGGATAGTCGCCGCGCTCGATTCGCTCCGCAATACAGCGGCGGATTTGTTTGTAGACCGGCAGGTCCCCTACCGCTTCAGCCATTCGACACCCACCTTCGTTGCAACGCCGTCCGCCTCGCCGTTATCGGCAAAGCGATACTTTGTCGGCAGAATCACGGACTTGCAATACTCGACAAAGCCGTCGTTCTCGTCGCGTTCGTGAGACGCCTTGTAAAACACTGGCGTGCCCTCCTGGGCATCCAGCAGCTTGGCCTCGTCGGCGTTCAGGCGGCTGATGGAAATATGCTCCTTGCCGTGCGTCACATGGACATTGCCCTCTTTGAGCAAAACGTCATAGAGGCTCTCTTGCTCAAAATCGTGATCGGGAAGCGAGGGACATAAAGACAGATTGACGTATGCCGTCTCGATCGATGCGGGGGATCCATTGACCACGCGAACGCGTCGAATGCAGAAGAGCGGCATACCCAGATCGATCTGCGCCTTTTGAGCCAAATCGATATCGGCATACACGACCTTTGACCATATCAGGCGTGCGGTGGACTTTGAGCCGACCCTCTCGACGGCCTGGGTATAGTTCCACGTTTCCTGGAAAATGTTCAGCGGTTTGGGCGGGCACACATAGGTGCCCGAACCACGGCGGCTTTCCAGGGTTCCGCACGATATAAGACGCGTGATGGCAGCACGAAGCGCCGTGCGTGATACGCCCAGCTCTTCGCAGAGCACGCGCTCGGCAGGCAACCGATCGCCACCCTGTAAGTCATAGTGTTTGATATACCAAAGAATGCCCTCAAAGGCGCGATCTTTGGGCGGAATCGCATATGGTTCGCTCGACATGGGCAAGGCTCCTCAACCGCCTGATGCTGCGGGCATCATTGCTCCGAACACCCCATGGCGTCGAAAGCTTCCTTAATCTGCTCCGCAACGTTCCGATACGACCGATATAGGCCGGAGTCTCGCTTGACTTCGCCCGCAGTCACCGGAATCTCAAGCTTCGAAATCTCATCCTCGCCGGTTCGCACGGCAACGATGACACCCATACCAAGGCACATATTACGCTTGGCGGCGTTGTTTTTAGTGGCCTGAGCTGGATTGATCAAAATCTGCTGAGCGAGCTCACGATTGCTGAGCTCCGGCACATCCTCGGGATTCCCAGTCTCGACGATCTCACACTGCAGCACATCCGCGTAGTCAAAGATCTTCGGCTGCGCACCGCGCTGATGCACGGCCCACTTGCGACGCGTAGCATCCTGGTAGATGGCCGGCAAAAACGTAAACCGCGGCGGGTCCAAAATCGTATCCGTGATGGTAAACACATCGGGATCAAAGGCATCCTGCGGGTTTTTCTTCTTGAACAGC
>JAIHVJ010000037.1 GCA_022720335.1 Collinsella sp. | reverse complement strand
CAGGAATACGATGAGGATGCGGCAAACGAATCCCAGGATAGCTAGGCCGCATCTCCGGATACGAATGGTTGATGGCATTCATGAAACGCGTGCGTCTTGATGACGAACTGATTTCACAGGGCATCTGCGCCGATCGCGCGGATGCCCTTCGCACTCTTATGGCCGGCTTGGTCTCGAGTGGCGGTGAGCGCTTGACTTCGCCGGGCCTTAAGGTGATCCCGGGGCTGCCGCTGCATGTGAAGGGGCGCATTCCCTATGTTGGCCGCGGCGGTCTTAAGCTCGAAGGCGCGCTCGATGCGTTTGGGATCGATCCGACGGACCTTGCTTGCCTCGATGTGGGATGCTCCACGGGCGGCTTTACTGATTGCCTGCTCAAGCGCGGCGCCGCGACCGTTGTCTCGGTCGACGTGGGCCGTGCCCAGTTTGATTGGTCGCTGCGCCAAGACGATCGCGTGACGCTCCACGAGCGCACGAATGTGACGCAGTTGCCCGAGCTCGGCTACGGCGCTGCTATTGACCTGGCTGTGTGCGATGTGTCGTTTACGAGTATCGCGAATATCATCGACGCCGTGCTGGCGTGCCTGGCGCCTACGGGTGCATTCTGCACGCTCGTAAAGCCGCAGTTTGAGGCTCCGGCGGCGCTGGTGGGCGAGGGCGGCATTGTGACCGATCCCGCCGTGCGCCGCGATACACTCGTGGCGGCGGTTGAACTCTTTGCTGCCAAGGGCCTGTTCCCGGTCGATGTGTGCGTGTCGCCCATTCATGGTGCCAAGGGCAACGTTGAGTTTTTCCTGTACGGCACGAGATTTGACCCCGGCGATCGCTCGCAAGACGAGCTGCAATCCCAGGTATCGGTTATGAGCGAGAAAGCTGCAACGCTATGAAGGTCTTTCTGGTTCCCAATTACTACAAGCAAGAGGCGGTCGAGAGCGGCCTGATGCTCGAGCTTTGGCTGACTCGCCAGGGCTATGAGGTCGCATGGGCTGCCGACCAGCGATCCAAGATTCAGAGCACGCCTGATATTGACGGCTCCGATCTGGTCATTACGCTCGGCGGCGACGGTACGTTGCTGCGCGCTGCCCGCATCCTCAACCATCGTGAGATTCCTATCCTCGGTCTTTCCTATGGTCACCTGGGCTTTCTAACTGCTGCGAGCCCCGAGGAGCGCGACATCCTGCAGGTCGTGAGCGACGCCCTGTCCGGTGAGCTGCACGTGAGCCGTCGCGCCACCATCGCCGCGGATATCGTGTCCGTGCGCGAAGACGGTACGAAGGATGTCGTGCGCACCTTCGCCCTCAACGACATGGCGCTTACCCGCGGTCCGCTGTCCGATATGGTCGAGTTCGACATCACGGTGTCCGGCCATCATATCGACCGTCTGCGTGGCGACGGCGTGGTCGTGTCCACGGCGACTGGTTCTACGGGTTACGCGCTCAGTGCCGGTGGCCCCATCGTGAGCCCCGACTATACGGGCATGGTCTGCGTACCCATTGCGCCGCACACCATTCAGGCTCGTGCCTTTTTGACCTCGCCGAGTGATGTCGTCGAAATCTTTATGTCCGATGATCGCCCGAGCGTTCCGGCGATCGCTATCGATGGACAGTTTATTACCTGCGATGGCACCGTTGAGAGCGTGGCGGTGCGCCGCGGGCCCGGAGATGTGTTGCTGCTGGATTACGGCCCCGAGAGCTTCTATAACTCGGTGAGCCGCGTATTCTACGGAGTCCGTCATGATCGATGAGCTGCAGGTTTATAACATTGCACTCATTCGCGAGGCGACGCTGGTGCCGAGTGCCGGCCTGACTGTCCTGACTGGCGAGACTGGTGCCGGCAAGACCGCGCTGCTCTCGGCCCTCAAGCTAATTTTGGGCGAGCGTGCGGATTCGTCGACGGTGCGCGAGGGCGAGGCACTGGCGAGCGTCGAGGCGCGACTCTTCGACGGGCCGCACGACACGGAGGGGTTCACCGTACAGCGCAGCCTTTCTGCCGAGGGCCGCAGCCGCGTGAAGATTGACGGTCGCATTGCCAGTGTGCGCGAGCTTTCGGAGCGCGTCGGCGTGATGATGGATCTGTGCGGCCAGCACGAGCACCAGCGCTTGCTCGATCCGGCGCATCACGTTGCGATGGTCGATGCCTGGGCGGGACGCTCTGCGCTCGAGGCGCTCGAGCACTACCGTGCTTGCTTTAAAGCCTCGCGCGCGGCTGCCAAGGAGGTCCGTCGCGTCGAGGAGGCCTCACGTGCGCGGGGGAGTCGCGTCGAGGAAGCGCGCTTTGCGCTCGAGCGCATCGGCGAGGTCGACCCCAAACCGGGCGAGTATGAGGAACTCGAGGAACTGCTGCCGCGCTCCGAACATGCCGAGGTACTGGTTGCCACAGCTAACGATGCCCATGCATCGCTTGCCTCCGAAGGGGGAGCGCTCGACGCCGTGAACAGCGCCGTGGCAGAACTTTCCCGAATGGCTACCGTCGATCGCAAACTGGGCGACATTGCCGATGCGCTTTCGGATGCCTGTATCTCACTTGAGGATTGCGCGAACGAGCTTCGTGCCTATCGCGATGGCGTCGCCTTCGACCCGCGCGAGCTCGCTCGCATGCGTGAGCGGTATTCCGACCTCAAGGGCCTGTTGCGTCAGTGGGGCCCCACCATGGACGATGTTTTTGCCATGCGCGATCGCTCGCAAGAGCTGCTGTCCCTGGTCGATGATGGCGATGAACAGATCAAAAAGGCGCGTGAGGCACTCGGGAGCGCTGAGCGCGAGTTGTTTGCCGCTGCCAAGGCACTTAAGCGCGCCCGCAATACGGCGGCCCCGCGCTTCTGTCACGAGGTTGGCCGCCAGATGGCTCGCCTGGAGATGGGCGGCGCCGAGCTCGTCTGGGAGTCGCGCGATCTTCCCCGTGCTGAGTGGACGCCCGTTGGTCCTTCGAGCTACGAGCTGCTATACCGCAGCGGTGCCGGTTTGACTCCACGTCCCCTGCGCCGCATTGCGTCGGGCGGCGAGCTCAGCCGCGTCATGTTGGCAAGTAAGGTTGTCCTCGGTAACGCGGACGGTGTCGATACGCTGGTGTTTGACGAGGTCGATGCTGGCGTCGGTGGCTCCACGGCGCGTGCGCTCGCGGGCGTGCTGGCAGATCTCGCCGCTACGCATCAGGTGATTGTCGTAACCCACTTGGCGCAGGTCGCCGTCATGGCTGACAAGCATTATGTCGTCAGCAAGGAACCGGGCGATGTTCCCCAGACGCATTTGGACGAGGTAACCGGTGAAGCGCGTACCGCCGAGATCGCCCGCATGTTGAGCGGCGATCAGTCCGAGGCAAGCTTGGCCCACGCGAAGCAGATGCTCGAAGAAGCTCGAGGTTAGGTCGTATCAGCGGTGTTGGTGGGACAAAATGGACTGAAATTTTTGTCCCACTACGCGTTTTACTCAACGACCTTATCCGGCTGGATGAGCTCCTCGTAGTAGCTGATATGCTCGCGAGCGTCTTCAATCTCGGGCAGCAGGAAGTTGTAGATGACTTCGATGATCATCGTGGCGCTGATCTTGGAGAACGCAAAGTCGCCCGTTGTCAGCAGCGCTTCGTGGTTGACGGTGTTAAAAGTGTAGTCTGCCAGGCGCGCGAGCGGGGATTTACTGTCGCTGCTGATGACGACTACGGTTGCGCCGCAGTTGTGAGCCGCTTTTGCCATGCGATTCAGTCGGCGCGATTTGCCAGAGTTTGAGATTAGCACGATGACGTCACCCGGGCGTAACGTGAGCGCAAAGCCGATTGATGTCTCGCTAATGGTGCTCGCCATGCAGCGCAGGCCCAGCTGCGAAAACTTAAACGTCGCATCGAGCGCGACCGCGTTCGTATTGCCCACGGCGGCGAACTCAATAACGCCGGCATTCTTAAGCGCGTGTACAACTGCGGCCAACGTGTCGTGATCTATGCCGTCGATGGTCGCATTAAGCTCACTCACCTTGGCGGCGAGGATATTTTTTAGGCTCTGCTCCATATTATCGAGCGAGACCTCGTCGGTCAGACCCTCGTTGCGCTGGCTTTCCAAATCCCTCGCCAACGAAAACTGAAAGCTGCGGAAGCTGCCAAAGCCCAGCTTGCGGCAGAAACGCGAAACGGTCGCCTCGGACGTGGAGGCGGCGCGCGAGAGCTGAGCGGCCGTGAGGCGTGGCGCTTCGGACTGGTGCTCCAATATATAGTCGACAATGCGCTGCTCAGACTCGCTGTATCCCTGATGGGTACTAATGAGGGAAAGTGCGCTCTTGCTACTATCGGTCATGGATGGCTCCTGGTTGGCATGAAAATCTAGCTTGATTTGCAATGCCATAGTATACGGGCATTTTCAATTACAAGATACACCTTGCCGTTTCAAGTGTTGATGGTAAACTTTCACTTGCCGTTTACGGTTATGAAAGAACCTTTCACCGGAGAATTGCGCCTTGTCTCTTCTCACGCGGACGGTAGGTTGGTATCTTTCAAGTGTGGAAAAACGCGCATCGAAGCGCGTGTAGGGGAGCGCCCGCGGGCGCTGTACTCAAGAAGGAGGGACACATGGCTAAGTTTGACATCATCGCCGCGACCGGTTGCCCGACCGGCATTGCGCACACCTTCATGGCGAAGGAGGCGCTGGAGAAGGCTGCTGCCGAGCGAGGTCTGACCATTAAGGTCGAGACTCATGGCCAGGTCGGCGTCGAGAACGAGCTCACCAAGAGCGAGATCGCCGGTGCCAAGGCCGTCGTCGTCGCAGCCGATAAGGATGTCCAGGCTGAGCGTTTCGCCGGTAAGCCTATGGTTTCCGTTGGTGTTTCCAAGGCCCTGTCTGTCGAGGCTGCTGGTAAGCTGATCGACCGCGCGCTCGCCGCCAAGGGCGACGACACGGTTGCCGCTGCCGCCGATGTCGAGGACGAGGTCGAGGAGAAGGAGTCCATCGGTCACGTCATCTACAAGCACCTCATGAACGGCGTCAGCCACATGCTTGTCTTCGTCGTTGCCGGTGGTGTTCTGACCGCCATTTCGTTCCTGTGGGGCATCACGTCCTTTGATTCGACGGCTGCCGACTACAACAGCTTTGCCGCGATGCTCAAGATTATCGGCGGTATCGCCATGAACCTCATGGTTCCGGTGCTCTCCGCTTACATCGCCGAGTCCATCGGCAAGCGCCCGGCGCTCGTCCCCGGTTTCGTCGCCGGTATGATCGCCATCCAGGGCTTGCCTGTTAACGCCGATACCGGCATGATCGACGCCGGTGGCGTAGGTGTGGGCTTTGGCTTCCTGGGCGGCATCGTCGGCGGCTTCCTCGCTGGCTATGTCATCCTGCTGCTCGAGAAGGTTTTCTCTAAAATTCCCGCGAGCCTTAATGGCCTGAAGGCAATCTTCCTGTATCCGCTGTGCTCTACCGCCATCGTCGGCCTGGTCATGCTCGGTATTTCCGGCCCCATGGCTGCCATTAACCAGGGTATGATGGATTTCCTGCAGAGCCTCGGTAACTCCGGTCCGGTGATCCTTGGCCTGGCCATCGGCTGCATGTGCGCCTTTGATATGGGCGGCCCGGTCAACAAGGCTGCTTACGCTACTGGCACCTTCCTGCTCGGTACCGCTCTCGAAGCTGGCGTCGGCACCGAGACCTACAACTTCGGCACCAACTTCATGGCTGCCGTCTCCGCCGCTTGCATCGTTCCGCCGCTGATCACCACCTTCGCCGTCGTTGTCGGCAAGAAGTACTTCAGCCAGGAGGATCATGACGCCGGTATCGTCAACCTCATCCTTGGTTGCACCCACATCACCGAGGGCGCCATTCCGTTCATGACCAAGAACATCTGGCCCGTCATGCCCATCATGATGCTCGGTTCTTCCATCGCTTCCATCTTGACCATCTTCTTCAACGTTCACGATCCGGCGCCTCACGGCGGCTTCCTGGTCCTGCCTGTTGTCGAGAACGGTCCGCTGTGGGTCCTCGCGATCCTCATCGGCGCTGTGGTCGGTGGCATCCTGTTCGTGGCCTTCAAGAAGTACGACTGCGAGAAGAATCAGAAGGCCGCTCCTGTAGCCAAGCCCGTTGAGGCCCCCAAGGCCGCTGCCGTCGAGGCCCCCAAGGCCGAGGCTGCCGACTTCGTGAAGGTCGAGAATGTCTTTGTCGCCGAGGACTTCGCTTCTCGTGACGAGGCTCTGAGCTTCGTTTCCAACCAGGCCGTCAAGGCAGGTATCGCCAGCGACGCCGACGCCGTGATGAACGCCTTCCTGGCTCGCGAGGCCGAGGGCACCACGGGCATGATGGAGGGCTTCGCCATCCCGCATGCCAAGTCCGACGCCATTACCGAGGCTGCCGTCATCGTCGTTAAGGACGAGTCCGGCGTGACCGGTTGGGACACCATGGACGGCGCTCCCGTTAACGTGGCTATCGCCCTGCTCATCCCGGGTGCCCAGGCTGGCACCACGCACCTCAAGATCCTGTCCAAGGTCGCCGAGGCGCTCATGGACGAGGACTTCCGTGCCACCGTCAAGGGTTCCACCGACGCCGCCGAGATCGCCAAGACGATCAACGCCCGTCTGGTCTAACTCCACGGTACGCGAATAACATCGCCCCCTGTACAAAAGGCGAGGACTCCACCAGGAGCCCCCGCCTTTTTTCATCCCACCACCCGAAGTTGCGGTGAAATAGGGACTGTTTAACCGTTTCAACCCCAAATTCAGTCCCTATTTCACCGCAACTTATAAAAGGGTATAGAGGGAACTGCCCATTGAGTCTTTGTCGCAAACAGATCCTCAGCCAGAATTCCGTTCCGCCGATATTACTCTGGACCGACTGAGTTTCCGCAGCTTGCTCGCCGTGCGGGGCGATTAAGTTTGTCGCGAGTTCCGCACGCAAAGGAAAGCACTTAATGTGCTTTCCGTCTTGCGCAGGACTGTAGAGCAGCAAACTTAACCGCCCCGCCCGGCGGGCGAGCGTGCAGGAACGACATCTGTCCAACAATTCGTCCGAAACATAATGAAAAACCGTTTGATGTGAGTTAATATAAACAACGTCGTGAATCTGACTCCTGCCACATACATGACAGGGGTTAAACACAAAAAAGGAGTCAACTATGGTTTCTGAGAAGGCTACCCTCGTTAATCCTCAGGGTCTGCACATGCGTCCGGCTGGTCTGTTCGCCTCCACCATGGGCAAGTACGCCTGTGACGTGACGGTCGTCACCCCCGAGAAGGAGGTCAACGGCAAGTCCCCGATGGCCCTCATGGCTGCTGGTATCCCCTGTGGCACCGAGGTCGAGGTCAAGTGTGACGGCGCTGACGAGGCCGAGGCTCTGGCTGCTGCCATCGAGCTCATCAAGAGCGGTCTTGGCGAGTAGAACTCAAACGGGTCGCATGTTGAACAACTAAGTTCATATTTGGGGGCGCAGTGACCTGTTGTAAGGTAACTGCGCTCTTTTGTCATGGATATGGCAAAACGCTTTATCACATGACACGGAGAGAGGAATGGGAATGTATCAGGGAGTCAACGCTTCCGAGGGCATCGGTATCGGCACCGTCATGGTCGCCGTCGATCCCGACTTGACTTTTGAGCCGCACGAGGTTGCTGATTCGGCAGCAGAGAAGGAGCGCTATCAGACCGCTCTTTCGGTCTTCTGCGAGAAGACCCAGGCTCAGGCCGACCACATGAAGGAGACGGTGGGCGAGGCCGAGGCCGAGATCATGAGCGGACACATTGTCCTGGCTCAGGACCCGGGCATGACCGACGCCATCAACGCCGCCATTGACGGCGGTACCTGCGCCGAGCAGGCGCTCATGGACACCTCGACCATGTTCGAGAACATGTTCCTGTCCATGGACGACGAGATGTTCCGTCTGCGCGCGGCCGACATCGCCGACATCCGTACCGGTATTCTGGCCGAGTTGCTGGGCAAGGAGGTCGTCGACCTCTCCGTCCTGCCCGAGAACACCGTCGTTGTCGTGCACGACCTCACGCCGTCCATGACCGCCACGATCGATAAGACCCACGTTGCCGGTATCGTCACCGAGACCGGTGGCCGCACGTCGCACTCCGCGATTATTGCGCGCGCCCTTGAGATCCCGGCTGTCCTTTCGGTTTCCAATAGCTGCACCGCGCTGCGCAACGGTATGACCGTTGTCGTCGACGGTGGCAAGGGTATCGTCGAGGCCGATCCCGACGAGGAGACGCTCGCCGCCTACACCGCCAAGGCCGAGGCCTTCGCTGCCGAGAAGGCAGCCCTCGAGGCCTTCCGTGGCAAGCCGTCCGTGACTGCCGATGGCATCAAGAAGATCATCGCCTGCAACATCGGTAACCCTGATGACGTGCCCAACGCGCTCGATCACGATGCCGAGGCTATCGGTCTGTTCCGCTCCGAGTTCCTGTTCATGGACTCTGCTGAGCTTCCTTCCGAGGAGGAGCAGTTCAACGCCTACCGTAAGGTCGCCAGCGCGCTCAAGGGTGCTCCGGTCATCATCCGCACGCTCGATGTGGGTGGCGACAAGGAGATTCCGTATCTGCACATGGTCAAGGAAGATAACCCCTTCATGGGCTTCCGCGCCGTGCGTTACTGCCTGGCCAATCCCGACCAGTACAAGGTCCAGCTCCGCGCTCTGCTGCGCGCTAGCGCCTTCGGTGACGTCAAGATCATGATCCCGCTCGTCACTTGCGTCGAGGAGGTCTTGGCTGTCAAGGAGCTTGTCGAGCAGTGCAAGGCCGAGCTGACCGAAGAGGGTCGCAAGTTCAACGAGAACATCGAGGTCGGCATCATGGTTGAGACGCCTGCCGCTTCGCTGCTCGCAGACCGTCTTGCCGAGGTCGCCGACTTCTTCTCCATCGGCACCAACGACCTGATCGGCTACACCATGTGCGCCGACCGTGGCAACGACACCATCTCCAACCTGTACCAGGTTTACTATCCCGCCGTGCTCCGCTCGCTCAAGAACATCATCGAGAGCGGCGTGAAGGCCGGCATCATGGTCGGTATGTGCGGCGAGGCCGCTGCCGATCCGCTGCTCGAGCCGCTGCTGATCAGCTGGGGCCTGGAGGAGTTCTCGATGAGTGCTCCGTCGATCCTGCGCGCCCGTAAGACCATCAGCCAGTGGACCAAGGCCGAGTGCGACGAGCTCGCCGAGAAGGCGCTCGCCTGCAACACCGCCGCCGAGGTCAAGGCACTGCTCGAGTCCGCAGCTCGCTAATTTGGTATCAGAGGTAACCGCGTGGTTGGAATGGGCCGGCCACGCGGCCCTCACATATACAGGGGGTACTGTAAATGTTCTACACGCTAACCGCTAACCCGGCTGTCGACATGACGGTTTCGAGCTCTCCGCTCGAGCCCGACGAGAACGTCCGCACCGGTTCGGCCAGCTACACGGCTAACGGCAAGGGCCTCGACGTGTCCTTCGCCTTTAAGAAGATGGGCGTCGACACCGTCGCGCTCGGCTTCTTCGCCGGCTTCACGGGCAAGTTCATCGTCGAGGAGGTCATGAACCTGGGTTGCCTCTGCCGCCCGGTCTGGACCGACGGTATCACGCGCATTAACACCTACGTCAACGATGGCCAGCACGAGTACGGCATCCTGAACCCTGGTGCTCCGATCACGCCGCAGCACCAGGAGGAGCTCTATAACATCCTGGACACCGCGGGCGATCTCGAGTGCCTGATCGTTTCCGGCTCCGTGCCTCCCAAAGCTACGCCCGACTTCCTGGCTCAGGTCATGGAGCACGCTCAGGCTCGTGGCGCCGACGTCGTCCTGGACCTGTCCTCCGACAAGCTCAAGGAGCTCGCTCACAAGAAGCCGCTGCTCATCAAGCCGAACCATCACGAGATGAAGGCCATCTTCGGCGTGCCGGTCGACACCGACGACGAGGTTCGCGTTGCTATGAAGATGGCTCACGACGCTGGCGTTCAGAACGTGCTGCTCACCCGTGGTAGCCGCGGCGACGCTTACTTCTCCAACGGCGAGGACATCTGGTACGCCAAGCGTGAGTTCAACATCAAGCTGGTCTCTTCCGTCTGCGCCGGCGACTGCACCCTCGCTGCGTTCCTGCACAAGTGGTACAGGGATCGCGACAACGTCGAGGAGGCCATGAAGCTCGCTATGGCCACCGGCGCCAACGTTGCCGAGTCCGTCGGCATTGGTGACTTCGGTCACGTCGACGAGTACAGCAAGCGCGTTGCTGTCCGCAAGCTCGATCGTCAGTAATCGAAACGCGACATATTCGTGCGCATGCGGCGCCCCGGTTTCGGCTGGGGCGCCTTTTTGTTCCGCCACGGGGGAGAGGTGTCCCGCCGTACTTCATCGCTTCCACACCGTTCACCGAGTTGTCCTAGCCTTTTACCGATGCGTGGAATATACTTTCATTAACACGTTGCTTCGTGAAAGGAACATTCATGATTTACACGCTCACTGCAAATCCCGCCATTGACTACAACATCGCCTGCGACGGCCTTGCTGCCAACACCGTCACGCGTACTCGCAACGCCGTCTATACGCCCAACGGCAAGGGCCTCAACGTCTCGTTTACGCTTGACCACTTCGGTGTCGACACCACGATCCTGGGCTTTTTCGCCGGTTTCTCGGGCGAGTTTATCGTTAAGGGCGCCGAGGCCCTGGGCGTGCCCGTCAAGCCCGTGTGGACCGACGGCATCACGCGCGTCAACGTGTTCCTCAATGCCGGCCCCGACACCGAGTACAACATGGTCAACGCCGGTGCCGCCATTAACGAGGCCAATGAGCAGGAGATGTTTGAGCTCATCGATTCACTCGACGACATGACCTGCCTGGTTATCAGCGGCTCGCTGCCCCCCAACACCTCCGAGGGTTTCCTGGCCGAGGTCCTGCGCCGCGTCAAGGCCAAGGGCGCCGAGTTCGTGCTCGACATCTCGAGCCATCAGCTTGCCGACCTCATTGCCATGGAGCCTTTGCTCATTAAGCCCAACGACGACGAGCTACTCGACATCTTTGGCATCAAGGTGAGCGGTGGCGACGACGAGTCCGTCAAGGGCGCTATGGCCGAGCTCCATGCCAAGGGCGCCAAGAATGTGTTGCTGACCCTCGGCGGCGCCGGTGCCTATTTCTCTAACGGCGAGCACATTTGGTTTGCGAACCGCACCTTTGAGGTCAAGCTGCTGTCGACCGTCTGCGCCGGCGATTCCTCGCTCGCTGCCTTCCTGTCCGTGTGGCACGATGCTCCCGAGCGCGTTGAGGACGCCCTGCGCCTCTCGATGGCCACCGGCGCCAACGTGGTCGAGTGCCCGGGTCTGGGCGACTTTGCCAAGGTGGACGAATACAAGAAGAACATCGAAGTTCGCCAGGTCTGCTAGTTTCGGCACCTCGCCTGAATAGTTCGATTAATTCGCATCCGTCTTAAACCAAGACGGATGCGTTTTTGTTTATCGGACTTGCGTGTGCAGTAGAGGCTGTTTCTTGCTAGACTTCTTGCAGATGCAATCGATAGCCAATTTGATAGTCGCAGGAGGCCATAGGCATGTGCAATGTTTCGCTCAACGGTACGCAGCCGACCGATGCCTCCATCCGTGTCCTACGCGCGCTTGAGGCGGCTGGTCTTGAGGCTTGGTACGTAGGCGGTTGGGTACGTGATGCCCTGATGGGGCGCCCCAGCCACGATGTGGACATGTGTTGCAGCGGCCTGTGGCAGGAGTCCAAGGCGGCGCTCGAGGCGGCTGATATTGCCGTGGTTGAGTCGGGCATTAAATTTGGCGGCATCACGTCCATTTGCGATGACGAGCGCATTGAGGTCACCACCTACCGCCTGGACGGCTTTTACACCGATGGCCGTCACCCCCAGAGTGTGGAGCGTGCGGCGTCGCTTGAGGACGATCTGGCGCGCCGCGACTTTACCGTTAACGCTATGGCCTGGCATCCCGAGCGCGGTCTTGTCGACCGCTACGATGGCCAGGGCGACCTGAAGCGCAAGCTCATCCGCGCCGTTGGAGGAGCGCGTGGGCATTGAGCTCGAAGGCATTCTTTCGACCGGCCACGGGGGAGACGCGATGCTTCGCTACCCCGAGCTTGTTTGCGCCGCCGTGCCCGAGCTCGCGCCCGCTCGCGGGTTTGACCAGCGCAGCGTCTACCATGCGTTTAACGTCTACGAGCATATCGCCCGCGTGCTGACGGTGGCAGGGGAGCTGGCGCTGTGCGATGGTGTCGCGCCCTCGTCGAGCCTTATGTGGGCGGCGTTTTTGCACGATGTTTCCAAGCCCGATTGCTTTACGGTCGATCATGCCGGAAGCGGACACTTCTACGGTCATCCCGAGCTCGGCGCCAAGAAGGCGCGTGTCATCATGGATCGTCTGGCGCTTTCGCACGATTTGGTTCGCGATGTGTGCCTGCTGATCAAATACCATGATAAGCCGCTGCGTTCCGAGCGATCCTGCCTGCTCAATATGATGCGCGCGCTTTCGGGCGAGGGTGTCGATACGCCGCGTCTGATGGACGAGCTCATGGACCTTAAGCGTGCCGACACACTCGGCAAGGCACCTTCGTGTTTCTATTACGTCGAGACGATCGAGGAGATGCGCGCGCTGGCTCACGAGCTGCTTGCGGCGGGGGAGCCCTATACGCTTAAGATGCTTGCCATCAATGGCGGCGACTTGATTCGCGCCGGCGTCAAGCCCGGGCCGGAACTGGGGCAGCTACTCAACACGGCCCTCGACGCCGTGATTGAAGACAACATTCCCAATGAGCGCGAAGCTCTTTTGCTCCATCTCAACTTGCATTAGCTACCCAGTTTACCTGCGTGTTCCATAACCTGCCGACAATTTTTCGGCAATTTGGAATTTCTTCTTGCGCTGACGTTTTTTGTCCCGTAATATATTTCCTCGCAGCACGGCAGTGCAGATGTCATGTGGCCCGTTCGTCTAGCGGTTTAGGACGCCGCCCTCTCAAGGCGGAGATCACCAGTTCGAATCTGGTACGGGCTACCATTTCTTTTCTGCTGAGGCTTATGGCCCGTTCGTCTAGCGGTTTAGGACGCCGCCCTCTCAAGGCGGAGATCACCAGTTCGAATCTGGTACGGGCTACCACGCATTTGATACCCGGACTTCCCATGGAAGGCCGGGTTTTTTATTTTCAAACAACCGTCTGCAATTCCCGTTTGAACCAGAGCTTTGCGTTCTGCCTATGGCCCTTACGGGTACAATATCCAAGATATTTTGACTGTTAGAAGGAGTCTCATGACGGAGTCCTCTCAGCATACGTCTAAGCCCCAGGTCGAGGTTGAGGCCTCGGGCGGAGATGACAATAAGAGCGCACGCCGCGGCGCCATCTTTATCGGCGTCGTGCTGGTAGGTTATATCGTCTATCTGGTGGTAACCGGGCAGATGGGGCAGTTCTGGGCCGCTATGTCGAGCGTCCAGGCGTCATGGCTCGTTGTCGCGTGTCTTTGCATGTTCATGTACCTGTTCTTTGGCATTGTGGCCTATGCGATCGCCGTCTGGCTCGATCCCAATTCGCCCGTCGGCATCCGCGACCTGATCTCGGTCGAGGCGAGTGGCATCTTCTTTGGTAACCTGACGCCCATGATGATGGGCTCCACCCCGGCTCAAATCTATCGCCTGACCAAGGCCGGCCAAAACGTGGGCGAGGCCGGCGCCACGCAATTCACGCGTTTTATCGTGTACCAGTTTGGCCTCGTTGCCTGGGGCGCTATCCTACTGCTTGCTCGCATGCCGTTTTTTGCCGAGCGCTATGGCGACATGACGTTGCTGTGCGTCTTTAGCTTTGGTGGGCACTGCTGCATCTTGCTGGGCATCTTCGCCGTCGCGCTCATGCCTAAGACCGTCACGCGCGTCGCCCATTGCATCATCAATTGGCTCGAGCGCATTGGTGTCTCGGCCACTAAGATCGAGGGATGGCGCACGTTTGTCGATGGCGAGATCTACTCCTTCTCCGAGAAGTTCAAGCTTTCAGCCGGACATTTTTCTTCCATGCTGCTCACGGTGGTCATCACCATGCTGCAACTCGCGTTTTTCTATCTGGTTCCGTATTTCCTGATGCTTGCCTTTGGCCACCACGAGGTCGACTTTTTCTCGGTCATGGCCGCGAGCGCCTTTGTCCAGCTGCTGAGCTCTGCGGTTCCCTTGCCCGGTGGAACTGGTGGTGCCGAGGGCGGCTTTGCATTGTTCTTGGGTCATTTCTTTGGGTCGGCTTCGACCGCCGGCTATCTGCTGTGGCGCCTCATTACGTTTATTGCGCCGACCATTTTGGCTGCGCCCCTGCTGGGACTTAAGAGCGCCCACAACGAGAGCATCCATGCGCGCTGGGATCGTGTGATGCGCAAGCTCGGCCGCACGCCTCAGACGCCCTCTGCGCCCACTATGCCGCACCCCACGAATGCTGTTACCGTTGATCCCAAGAAGCGCGCTCAGAAGGCTTCTGGGACCGCTAAGCCGGCTCATAAAGCCTATGTGCGCCAGACAGGCGATGGTATTCGCGTATCTCCGTCGGCACTTAATAAGAAGAAGCACCCTAAGTCGCAGTAGGGCAGTCGTGCGTTCTTCATGATGCGAGGCATATTTGTGCTGTATGGGGGATAATCCTCTTACGTAGATTATCTCTCATCTGTTGATGAATGCTCGCATATCGAAGGGACACGCCCATGGCAACCAGCAAACCGCGTCTTGATCGTCGCATCGTTCGCAGCCGTAATGCCATCCTTTCGGCTTTCGAGCGCCTGCTCATGGAAAAGCCGCTGGCAGACATTACGGTGAGTGCCATCGCGCGCGAGGCCAATGTCGACCGCAAGACCTTCTACGTTCACTTTGGTACGGTTGACGGCCTGCTTGATGCCATTGCCGTCGATGTGGTGGAGATGATTGTCGACTCGGTCGAGAAAACGCTTGCTTCAATGGACGGCGACACCAATGAGCGCGCTCTTGGCGCGGCGGCGACCTTCTTTAAAACCGTTAACGAGGCACTGTGCAACAACTTGGTGCTCAATCGTCAGCTGATCGAGAACATTCCGCTCGATGATTTTATGGCTCGTCTTCGTGCGCCGCTCGAGCACGAGATTGCCGAGCGCGATCTGCTGCCCCAAGGTCTCAAGGACGAGATGTTCGACTACTATCTGGCGTTTTTGCTGTCGGGTATTATCGGTATTTATCGCACGTGGGCGCTGTCTGACGGTTCGGTTCCTATCGAGCGCGTCTCGGAGGTTGCCAACGACCTCACGCTCAACGGCCTTTCGAGTCTGGAATCTCGCTTGGATTAGGCCTAGTTGGGCTCGTCGGCGTGGAAATTCCTGTTCACGAGGTTCTCCGGCGCCTTGGAGACCTCGCCGGCGTAGGAGCTGTAGCCTGAGGATCCTTAAAAAAAGTCCAGTTTATCCTTCCCACTCCAATTGGGAATCCTCCGATGCGCCTTCGCGCGCTCGCATGACCTCGATACCATGCGAGCGTGCGAACTCGACGAGCTCTGCGTTGCGGGCGTTTATGGTGCCGAAGGCGGCGGGGCACACGATAAGGCGCGTGCAGTGGACGAGGAGCTCTTTGGCGCGGGCTATGGTTTTATCCCCGATCGGCTCGAAGGCGCGCTCGGCCACGCATTCCGTCGCCAGGTCGCGCGCGAGCTCGCAGTCGATGTCCCCTTCGTGCAGAACGCCCGCGTAGAACGCCTTGCCCTGCCGGATGAGCTGGCGAAACACAGCCGACCCCGTACCTGCGCCGGCGATGACGAACGTGTGCGCATCGCCGTGCGGGCGCCCAATTTCCACGCTGCCGAAGCGCTCGTTGAAGGTGCCATGTTGAAGGCCGTAGAGCTCGCCAATCGTCTCGCGCGTGAATATGTCCTCGGGTGCGCCGGCGCGGAAGACCCGGCCGTCCTTCACGCAAATCACCTTGTCGGCGCTTTTCTGCGCGAGCTCGAGTTCGTGGATGGACATGATGACAGCAACATTCCGCGATTTCGCAAGGTGGCGAAGTATTCGCAGCAGGTCGATCTGGTAGCGGATATCGAGATACGACGTGGGCTCGTCGAGCACGAGCACGCGCGGATCCTGCGCGATGGCGCGTGCGAGCATGACGCGCTGGCGTTGCCCGTCGCTTATCTGCATGAAGTCGCGCTCGGCAAGCTTTTCCACATGTGCGGTTTTCATGGCCTCGTCGACCCGATTATGGTCGTCGGGCGTGAGTGTGCCCATTCGCCCGGTGTAGGGATGCCTTCCCGCCTCTACGATATCGCGGCAGGTGAGGAGCTCGGTCCGGGGGCGATCTGTCAGCATAACGGCAAGGTTCCTTGCGAACTCCGCCGTCTTCCATCGGGAAATCTCCCGCCCGTCGAGCTCGACCGCGCCGGCAAGCGGTGCCAGATGGCGTGTGATGGTTTTCAAGATGGTCGACTTGCCCGAGCCGTTCGGCCCGATGAGTGCCACGACGTCGCCCGCGCGAACCTCCAGATCGACGCCTTCGACTACGACCTTCTTGTCGTAGCCCGCCGACAGGTCGCTTATGCGGAAAAGCGGCGCTCCGTCAGCCTGCGTTTCGACCGGGGTTTCGAGGTTCGACTCCGCTCGAAGGAGGCGTTCCGCGCGCAGTTCCGCACGAGCCGAAAGTGCCTTCTGGCGCTTTCGTGCGAGCTCAGGACTGGCCAAGCATGGAATGTTCCCTCCGAGCGTTTTGGTCCGCGGCACGAATTCCCCCATCTACCTCACCCGCTTCTTCAACATGAGTGCAATAACCACCGGCGCGCCGAAGATGGCGGTGACGGCGCTGATGGAAAGCTCGACGGGGGAGAACAGCGTGCGCGCGATCAAATCGCAGCCCGCGCAAAAGATGGCGCCTCCCAAGAAGCACGCAGGAATCACGCGGATAGGCTTCGACGACTTCAGCGCCGACTTAACGAGATGCGGAACCGCGATGCCTACGAACGACACCGGACCAGCGAACGCGGTCACGCAGGCGGAGAGCATGCTCGCTAGAAGGACGAGCACCACGCGGAAGCGTGCGACGTTCACGCCGACGCTTTTCGCGTAGGCTTCTCCCAGCTGGAAGGCGGAAAGGGGCTTCGATATCGCGAATACGCATGCGCTCACGGCGATCACCACGACCGCGATGACCGCGACGTCGTCCCAGCTCGAACCCGAGAAACTACCCAAAGACCAGTTGTGCAGGTTCACGATGGACTGGTCGTCGGCGAAGGCGATGAGGAAGTTCGTCGCCGCCGAGCAGATGTATCCCACCATGACGCCCGCCACGATGAGCATGGCCATGGAACTTATGCGCCGTGCGATGAGGAGCACGAAGCCGATGGTGATAAGCGAGCCCACAAATGCTGCGGCCACCATGGCCGGCGAGGACATGGCCTGGTTCGCGCCCAGAAGTACGATCATCGTAAGCGCGACGACGAACTTTGCGCCCGAGGAGACGCCCAAGATGAACGGGTCGGCGATGGGGTTGTTGAAAAACGTCTGCAGCAGGAACCCGGAGAGCGAAAGTGCCCCGCCGAGAAGCACGGCTGAAAGCACGCGCGGCAGACGAATCTCCCAGATGACCTGGCTTTCCATGGAATTGGCCGCGCCACCCGAAAGGATGCCGGGGATGTGGTCTGCGGGCACGAGCACGCTCCCGATGCACAGGTTGGCCCCGACGATCACGATGAGGGCAACAGCGAGCAGCGCCGTCACGACGCGACACCGCGCAGCGCGCCCCGATTCGTCGTATGCCATGGAAAGCCGGTTTCTCATGGCGCTAGCCGAGCTTCCTCAGATAATGGAAGTCGCTCGCGTCATCGCCGGTAAACGCCCCGTGCAGCTCGTCGATAATGTCGGCGGTAGAAGTCATCTGCTGGTACATGTCGGCGCTTGTGACCCAGACGTTGCCGTTCTTCACGGCTTTGAACTGCGACAATAGCGCATTTTTGCCTACGAAGTCGTCCAAGGTGGCAACCGATTCGTCGATGGTGCCGTTGTAGACGATGATGTCGGCATCCTTCGCCGTCGCGTAGAAGCGCTCCATTTCGAGCGTTACTGATGAACCTGACGTCGACGCCGTCTGCGCGTCATCGAGCGCGTAGCTGCCGCCTGCAAGCTCGATCATCTGCGCCACGTAGTCGCCCGCCCGCCGCGTGACGGCGGCCCCGTTCGAGTTAATGTAGAAATACGCCACGGTTTTACCTGACGACGCGAGCCTCGACGTTTGCTCGACGCGGGCCTTCTGCTCGTTGAACAGGTGCGCGGCCTCGTCTTCCTTGTCGAATAGGACGCCGAAAAGCTTAATCCACTCGACGCGCCCGAGTGCTTCGGGCTCGCTCGACGACTGTTCGGTGAGCACGACGAGCCCGAGCTTCTGCAGCTTTTCCTTCACATCGGGCGTGTGGTTGATCATGGTGTTCTCGATGGCGAGCGTGCAGCCCGAGGCCGATATTCGCTCGTAGTCGGGCGCGCTGTACTTGCCGCCGTAGGCGATCGCCCCACTTTCGAGTGCGCTTTTGAAGCCCGCGACCGAGCAATCGTCGGCCTTCGTGCCCGACATGAGGATGTTGTCGTTCGCATCGAGCGCGTCGACCAGGCACATCGTCGCCGACGACACGAGGTACACCTTGTTGGCGGGACGCCTTATAACCGCGATGTCGGAGCTCAACCCATCAGGTACCTTCGCATCTTGCGGTACCACGAGGAAGCGCTCCCCGTTCGAAATGCAGATAAGCCGCAGGCCGCCTTCGTACTCGTCGACAGTGAAGTGCTCGGCGTATTCAAGCTGAAGCGCCCCCGTCGGCTCCCAGCCGCAGCCCAAATCGGCGTTGTGGAAGTCGGCCGCGGCGCTTGAAGCCGTTCCCGCAGGGGAGCCGCCGCTTGCATCGTCGCCCGATTTCTCCTTCATGGTGGATGAGTCGAAGTGGAGCGTGTAGTCGATGGTGTGCGGCGTCGACATGGCGACGGTCTCGGCCGACACGGCGATGTCCTCGTCGAGCGTGACGGGTATCTCGAACGTGGAGTTGCCGCCGTCGTTTACGGGCGCGTAGTCCACGCCGTTGACGGTCATTTTGTCGTAGTTCGAACTCGACCAGGTGATGGTCGCGGTGTAGGTGTCGCCATCCTTCACAATTGTGGTGGGTGAGGCGATGCTTGCGCGCCCTGACCCGCCGGAGAGCGAGACGCTCACAGTGTATTCCTGAGAGCCTGCCGTGCCACCGGTCGCGTTCGGGCTCGCACTGCACCCCGCGAAGGGAAGCGCGAACAGAGCGACGAGAACGCAGGCGATCGCGCGCACCGCGATGCTGCGACGCTTCCTGCTTTCCCCCTTGGGAAGAATCGACCGCATGGCGTTACTTCAGTGCGTCGGCGCGCAGATCGACGCCGGCGGATTCGAACACGAGCGTGCGGTCGTACCACTGCTCTTTTCTAATACTCCACGCGGCGCAGGCGGTGTCCTCGTCGAGCGCTTCAACGGGCACGTCGTAGGTGTACTTGCCTTCCGCGTTTTCCACATAGGGGATGAAGTCGGCCTCGCTCGCGGCGGCAGCCTCGTCGCCCGTGCCCATGAAGAGCTTGCCGTAGCCCGTGCCGGAAAGCGTCATCACGCAGTGCATGGAGCCGTTTTCCACGATGAGCTGGGCGTCCACAATCCTGAACATGTTCGAGCTGGAATCTACGGTGATCGGATAGGTGCCGTCGGCCACCTTGTCGGCGGTGATGGGGGCAGCGCTTGCGCCCTCGGGCGCATCGGCCGCCTGTTCGGTCTTTTCCTGGGAATCGGCATCGCTTGCCTTTGCGCTGTCGATTGAATTTCCGCCGCAGCCGGCGAGCGAGAACGCGAAAAGCGCCGCCGACAGGGCGAAGGCGAGGGTTTTCTTCAACATGAAGGGGTTCCTTTCAATCGCTTCGACCGCCCGCGCCGTGCGGTGGGCGGGCGGGATGCGAATGCAACGGGCATGCGCCGTCAGTCGGGGAAGGCGCATGCCCGTTGCACGGGGACGCGACCGGCGCCCCCGTGCGCGGCGAGTTTACAGCTTGGCGATGGCGTCGTCCACGTGCGAGACGTAGATGTCGTCGACCGCGACGTTCTGTCCCAGACCCTGGAGCAGGCACGTCACTTCGAAGCCGGCGGCCACGAACTTCGCAGCCCAGCTGTCGGGGTCGGTCTCGTCTGCCATGTCGTTGTTCGCGTGGTCGCCCGCGACCACCATGAACGGCGCGAGCACGGCCTTCTTGTAGCCTGCGGCGCTCGCGGCGGCGATAACATCCTCGCAGGTCGGTTCAGCCTCGACGGTGCCGACGAAGAACTGCGTCAAGCCCTCGTTCTTAAACACTTCCTGCATCTTGGCATAGTCGGCGTTGGAATCGGCTTCGGTGCCGTGGCCCATGAGGCACAGCGCCGTCTTGCCGTCGTCGAAGGACGCCATGTTCTCCTTAATGGCTGCGGCCACCTTCTTGTAGTCGTCGTCGGAGGTGAGCAGCGGATCGCCGAGCGAGATTTTGTCGAACTTGTCGGCGTACTTGTCGAGCTCGTCTTTCACGTCGGTGTATTCCAGGCCACCCATGAGATGCGTCGGCTGCACGACGATTTCCTTCACGCCGTCTTCCACGCAGCGGTCGAGCGCCTCGGTCATGTTGTCGATCGTGATGCCGTCGCGCTTCTTCAGCTTGTCGATGATGATCTGCGCGGTGAAGGCGCGGCGGATGTCGTAGTCCTGCCAGTACTTCTCGCGGATAGCGTCTTCGATGGCGCCGATGGTGATGTGGCGCGAGTCGTTGTAGCTCGTGCCGAAGCTCGTGACGAGGATGACCGGCTTCACGGCCTTCTCCTTTTCACTCGATTTTTCGGAACTTGCGGAGGTGTTGGAGCAGCCCGCGAGCGCGACTCCGGCGAGCGCGACGGCTCCGGTTGCTGCGGCGCTCATGAAGCCGCGGCGTGACATCTGGTCGGACATGGTTTTTCCTTTCCTCGGTTTGCCGGTCCCCCGGCGACAGTTGCTTGTCGGCACAAGCGAAAGAAAAGCGCACCCCTCGGGGTTCACAAGGAGCTAACGCCACGGCGATGCCGTGAGGAAAAGGCGAAGCAGTCTGGCTTGGGGCGCGAGGCGGTTCGCCCGCGCGTCCTATACAGTAATGTCCCTTGCCCAGGATTCCCACCTGGTTCCCTCCGCAAGCCAGCGCGGGCTGTGCGGGCGCCGCGCCGGTCATTTCCTTTTATCCGATTGTCATATGCTCGTTGCCGAAACTTTTACTATGATAGTGGGCACTTGTGAACGTGTCAAAGCCCAGGGCGGGCGGCATTGCGCCTCCTGCCTGCGTATTTGCGCCCATTGCTGCCGCAGGCGCCGTGTTTTGCCCGCTGCGCGAATGGCGGCGTAAACGGTTGCGATGAGAAACGGGAAGGAAGGCTCGGATGATTCATATCGTTGGCGCAGGCTCGGGCGCCGCCGACCTTATCACGCTGCGTGGGGCGCGCCTTCTGCGCGCGGCCGACGTGGTCGTTTGGGCGGGGAGCCTTGTGAACCCCGAGCTGCTCGCTGAGTGCAAGGAATCCTGCGTCGTCTACGACAGCGCGCACATGACCTTGGAGGAAGTGCTCGACGTGATGTGCGCGGCGGATGCACGGGGCGAGGAAGTGGTGCGCCTGCACACGGGCGACCCGTGCCTGTACGGCGCCATCCAGGAGCAGATGGACGCGCTCGACGCGCGCGGCGTGGACTACGAGGTGGTGCCCGGCGTGTCGAGCTTTTGCGGTGCCGCGGCGGCGCTTCGCCAGGAATACACGCTGCCGGGAATCAGCCAGTCGGTCGTGATCACGCGGCTTTCCGGGCGCACCCCCATGCCCGCGGGCGAGGGCATGCGCACCATGGCGGAAAGCGGCTCGACTATGGCCATCTTCCTGAGCTCGGGTATGCTCGCCGAGCTTTCCGCCGAGCTTTTGGCCGCGGGCCGCAGCTCCGATGAGCCGGCGGCGCTCGTGTACAAGGCGACCTGGCCTGAGGAGCGCGTGGTGCGCTGCACAGTGGGCACGCTCGCCGATGCGGGCGCGCGAGAGGGCATCGACCGCACGGCGCTCGTGGTGGTGGGCCGCGTGCTCGGAGCTCGCGGCGGGCTTGCGCACAACGGTGCGCAAGCGGGGTCGTACGAGCGCAGCAAGCTTTACGACCCTTCGTTTGCCACGGGGTATCGGAAGGCGAGTAGCTAGCGTGGCCTTCGAGCACTACATATATACCGGGACGACCCGCCTGCGCTGCGGCTACACCACGGGGAGCTGCGCCGCGCTCGCGGCGAAGGCGGCCTGCGAGATGCTCTTGTCACGAAAGCCCGTCGGCCGCGTGTCGGTCGTCACCCCCGGCGGGCTGCCCGTCGAGACGGATGTGGTCGACGCATGCATCGGCGAGGGGAGCGCCCAGTGCGCCGTGCGAAAGGACGCAGGCGACGATGCCGATGTGACCGACGGCGTGCTCGTGTACGCGCGCGTGGAACATGCGGGGTCGGGCACGGGTGCTGCGGGCAGCAAGGACGTGCCCGCGCACGAATCGGAAGTTTCCGTCGATGGCGGCGTGGGCGTGGGGCGCGTGACGTTGCCCGGGCTCGAGCAGCCGGTGGGGGCGGCCGCCATCAACGCGACGCCGCGCGCGATGATTACTTCGGCGGTGCGTGAGGTGTGCGCCGCGCACGGCTTTTCTGGAAACATTGCTGTGACGATTTCGGTACCCGAGGGTGTTGCCCTTGCCGAAAAGACCTTCAACCCGCACCTGGGGATAGAGGACGGCATCTCCATCCTGGGAACGACGGGCATCGTCGAGCCGCGCAGCCTCGCTGCCTTGCGCGACAGCATCGAGCTCGAGATCCGGCAGCATGCGGCTATGGGGCGGCGCGGAGTCGTGCTCACGCCCGGCAACTACGGCGCGCAGTTCATCTCGGGGCATTTCCACCTAAACGGTGCGCCGGTGGTCTTCATCTCCAACTTTGTGGGCGATGCGATTGATTGCTGCGTTCGCGAGGGATTTACCAATGTCCTTCTTGTGGGGCACATCGGCAAGCTGGTGAAGGTCGCGGGCGGCATCATGGACACCCATTCGCGTACCGCCGACTGCCGCGCGGAGATTCTGGCCGCCCACGCGGCCTTGGCCGGCGCGGGCGCGAAGACCGTGTGCGAGATCATGTCGTCGGTCACGACCACGGCGGCGCTCGAGGTAATCGAGGCCGCCGGCGTGGGGGACGCTGCGCGCGCCTCGCTCGCTGCGGCAATCGAGGACAGGTTGCGCCGCCGCGCGGCGGGCGCATGCGACATCGCCGCGGTCGTGTTCGACGCCGAGCGCCGCGAGCTTTTCCGCACGTCGGGCGCCGATGCGGTTATCGGGGAATTGGGGGCGACGTATGAGTAAAGGCGTGCTGTACAGGGTGCGCCGCGCAATCGGCTGGCCGGGGACGAAGGTGGTCATGAAGGCGCGCCGCTCGCTTGCGGACACGAAGCGCATCCTTCGCGAGGAGGGCGCCTTCGACGGTGCCGAGCTCGTAGAGGACTGTGGGCTTCCGGGCGAGCGCGTGTACCGCTCGCTCGACGATGTGACCGATCGGGGCAGCTACTTCTCGACGATGGTGGTGCGCTAGATGAGGGTTTCCTGCATAGCGTTCACTGAGAGGGGGTATGTGTTGGCGGAGCGTACCGCACGCGCGCTTTCCGATTGCGCACAGACAGGTGAAGATGACCCTGGCTGGGACGTTTCCGTTTCGCGCGGGTTCGGCGAGGGGAAGGCCGACCTGCGCGCATGGACGGCGCTCGCGTGGGAAGCGTCGGACGCGCTTCTGTTCGTGGGCGCGGCGGGCATCGCCGTGCGGGCGATCGCGCCGCATGTCGCCTCGAAGGCAACCGATTCCGCGGTTGTGGTGATTGACGAGGCGGGGCGCTTTGCCGTCCCGCTTTTGTCGGGGCATTTGGGCGGTGCGAACGAGCTTGCGCAAACTGTGGCACGCGCGGCAGGGGCCATCCCCGTCATCACCACGGCGACCGACGTCCGCGGCGTGTGGGCGGTGGATACGTGGGCGCGCTGTGCGGGGCTCGCCGTTTCGAATCCCGAGGCCATCAAGCGAGTGTCGGCGCGGCTGCTTTCGGGCGGGCGCGTGGCGCTCTATTCCGACATGCCGATTTCGGGACAGCCGCCTGAGGGGGTTGACATTGCGTCCGACCGCGCTCGGGCCGATATCGTCGTGTCGCCGTTCGCTGGCGCGAATGCAGGTGCGTCCGTTCGTGCGGCGGAGACAACGGGCGAGGTCGTGCCCGCCGGTGAGACGGGGAAGCCGGCGGGCGTGCGGGCGC
>JAIHVJ010000238.1 GCA_022720335.1 Collinsella sp. | reverse complement strand
GTCTGCTATACTCTTTCCCGCTGTCCCCATCGTCTAGCGGCCAAGGACGCCACCCTTTCAAGGTGGATATCGCGGGTTCGAATCCCGCTGGGGGCACCACAGAATCTGAGAAGCCCGTTACCAATTCGGTAGCGGGCTTTTTGCTACCGATATGCCGGGATTCGAAGCCGACAGGGTGCGGAGCTGAGGAAACGCGAAGCGTTTTCCAGCGCAGCACGCAAGGAGCGGAGCGACGCAGCGAAGGCGGGCGGCGCCAGCCGCACGCGGACATCCCGCTGGGGGCACCATTTAAACTGAGAAGCTCGTTGCCCTTGCGGTGACGGGCTTTTTGCTATCCATGTGCCGGGGATTCGAACCCCGAGGGCATAAAATCACACTGCCATCCAAGGGCCCGTGGTCAAAAAATAGCAAATATGAGTACTGTTACCAATTTAGTAACAGCGATTGCATATCACCAGAAGGCGATTTAGACGCCAGGAATCCTACGGCGGAAGAATTGCAGGCTTTTATCAGCTAAGTACTTGGACATATGTTGCGTAACACAGCATATTTTACAAAAAATAATGCTACAGCACTTGTGACAGTACTCATATTTGACGTTTTTTGCCCACGACCCCTTATTGCGTGGGTGAATCAGTTGCAAAACGGGCTTCAAAGCGTCCTTCTCAAACAAAAAGCCGGGGCCCGCGCGATGCGGACCCCGGCTCAATACCGTGACGATATGTCAGTTACATTCTACACGTAGAACAGGATGTCGTCGTAGGTCGGGACCGGCCAGTAGTCGGCGGCCACGATCTCCTCCATGGCATCCACGGCGGCACGCAGTGCATCCATAGCGGGAACGACCTCGTGCGCGTACACGTTGGCCTGCTCCTGACCATCGAGGGCTTCGGCCTTCTGATGCACGGCGTCGAGCGCCTTGATGGAGTCGTTGATGGTAGTGATGCCGTTGCAGAGCTTGTTGAGCGTGTTCTGCTCGCACTGCATGGCGGCCTCGGCGCCGGCGGCACGGATAGCCTCAAGGCCCTTAGCGACCTTGGTGGCATAGGCGGTAATGACCGGGCGATAGGTACGACGCGCCTCGCGAACCATCGTGGTGGCCTCGATGTTCATGAGCTTGTTGTACTTCTCGAGCTTGCAGTCATAGCGGCACTGAGCCTCGGCCTTGGTCAGGACACCCGTCTCCTCAAAGAGCGCAATGGCCTTATCGGAAACAAAGGCGGGCAGGGCGTCGGCCGTGGTCTTGTTGTTGGCAAGGCCGCGCTTCTCGGCCTCGATGGGCCACTCGTCGGAGTAACCGTCGCCGGAGAAGAGGATGCGCTGGTGGTCGGTCAGGACCTTCTTGCAGTACTCGAGCGCGGCGTCCTGGAAATCATCCTCGGGCGTACCCTCAAGGGCATCGGCGAAGGACTTGAGCGACTTGGCCACGGCGGCATCGAGCACCAGGTTGGAGTCGGAGACGTTCTGCTCGGAGCCGCAGGCACGGAACTCGAACTTGTTGCCGGTGAAGGCAAACGGGGAGGTGCGGTTGCGGTCGGTGTTGTCCTGCATCAACTTGGGCAGGGTATCGGCGCCCAGGTCGAGCACGCCGCGCGTGGCATGGACGGAAGCCTTGCCATCGATGATCTTCTCGACGACCTCGGTAAGCTGGTCGCCCAGGAAGATGGACATAATCGCCGGAGGAGCCTCATTGGCGCCCAGACGATGATCGTTGCCGGCCGAGGCAACGGAGGCACGCAAGAGCTCCTGATAGTTATCGACGGCCTCGATCACCGCGGTGAGGAAGACGATGAACTGCAGGTTGTCGAGCGGGGTGTCGCCCGGATCGAGCAGATTCTCGGACTCGGTGCCAAGCGACCAGTTGTTGTGCTTGCCCGAACCGTTGATGCCCTCGAAGGGTTTCTCGTGCAGCAGGCAAACCAAGTCGTGGCGGGAGGCGATGAGCTTCATTTTCTCCATCATGACCAGGTTCTGGTCGATGGCCTCGTTGACTTCGCCATAGACGGGGGCGAGCTCATGCTGGCAGGGAGCAACCTCGTTGTGCTTGGTCTTGGCGGGAATGCCGAGCGCCCACAGCTCATCGTCCAAGTCCTTCATGTAGGCCGAGACGGTGGGGCGGATAGCGCCAAAGTAGTGCTCCTCGAGCTCCTGACCCTTGCATGGAGCAGCACCAAAGAGGGTGCGGCCGGTAATGACCAGGTCCTTGCGCTTGCGGTAGGCGTCCTTCTTGATCAGGAAGTACTCCTGCTCGTCGCCCACGGAAGGAACGACCTTCTTGGGGGTCTTACCGAACAGCGCCAAAACGCGCTTAGACTCACGCGAGAGCGCGGTCATGGAACGCAGCAGCGGGGTCTTCTTGTCCAGGGCCTCGCCCGTGTAGGAGCAGAAAGCCGTGGGGATGCACAGGACATCGTCCTTGATAAAGGCGGGGCTAGTG
>JAIHVJ010000036.1 GCA_022720335.1 Collinsella sp. | reverse complement strand
GGAAAGACATAGATGCGGGCGTGTTGGCTAAAATGGGTCGGCCGGGATTGGTCAATCTCGGCCGACTATATTTGGCTAAATTATTCCGACGCTAACATCGGATCAAACTGCTGCTGTAGCAGATGAAACGGCGCCTTCGATTGATGTTACCGTGGAGCCCAAAGAGGCGGTCCCGAACGTCAGCTATAAATCTCACATTTCAGGCATTGGTTGGGAGCCGACGCTTACATCGAATGGCTCGATCTCTGGCACAACAGGCCAGTCCCGTAGGCTTGAAGCACTCAGGGTTTCCCTCCCTAATTCAGAAGACCTTGGTATCGAATACCGCTCTCATGTTCAAAATGAAGGCTGGCAGGATTGGGTTTCTAATGGAGCCGTCTCCGGCACAACGGGAAAGGGCCTTCAGATTGAAGCTGTCGAGCTCAAGCTGACGGGTGACAGGGCGGCTTCTTATGACCTGTATTATCGCGTTCATGCTTCTAATTTCGGCTGGCTTGGTTGGACCTCAAATGGGTCGACTGCGGGAACCACCGGTTGGTCTTATGCCGTTGAAGCAATTCAGATTGTTATTGTAAAGAAGGGTGACGCGGCGCCCGGCGATACCACTGGAGCCTATGTCCCGTATGTCTTTAATTGCTCTCTTTCTCAGGTTGGGGAGACGACTAAAGTAACCCTAAATATTCCGCAGATCGAGGATATAAAACGACTCGGTATCGCCGATTCAATAAAGTTGTCTGGCTCCATGTCGTATGGAGGGAAGGTTACCCGTTCTGTTTCCAGCACGATTGCACTCGGAGATCTGGGCTCTAGCTCCAGTGAAATTGAATTTAGCGATTATGGTCCGTTTGACGTTACGTTGCAGTATTTGAAGAACGGAAATATTGTTCATGAGGATCATCAGTCAATTGGTATTTCTGCGAGCGAGTACAACCTTGCCCCTTTGAGTGCTTCTTTCCCCGTTGTTCTCTATTCGCTATCTTTCTGGGATATCAGCACCTCTTCTGCTGGAACGACCATTCCGTCAATTGTGATGCTCGATCGTCCAAGTGCCTATAACTGGAACTCGCTTCCATCCGGGATGTATGGTCTTCCGTACCTGACTCATGAGGAGAATGCTTCTAGTTCGAGCTATCAGGCGTTCGCGGATTATGTCGCTGCTCTCTACAAGATCAACCCAAAGGCAAAGTTCAATCTGTATATCAATGACATCACTTGCTCGTTGATCCATAGGATGATTTACGCCAATAAGATTCCCGCTGGTCAATACTCCATTCGGCTGTTGTCCGATGGATCTGCCACATATGTCTTTACCAACGAGGCCTTCGACGTTAAGGATCCGGATTCTAAGCAAGCGGAGCTGATTGCTTTATGGAACGCTGCCAAGAATAAGGAATACGAAACCGGTGAGGTTTCAAAGTCGTATAGCGATTATCACGATCACTGGGATTCTATGTATGCCGTGCTGAGTATTGAGCCTGGCACTCAGTGGTGGATGACTCGAACGAATCTGTTTACGAGTGGTGACGATAATGCCTTTGCTAACAAGATCGCATCCGATCCTAATGTTAAGAAGGTGAATGTTTCGAGCATGCTTACGAGCTTGCAGAATAGGGGAGAGGATGCAGTCCAAGCGTTTAAGGCCCTGTACAACTTTAACGATGGTTATTTTGATGCAGCGACTCAACAGGGCAAAAAGGTGATGATGCTGCTTGGAACGTACGTTTCTTACGAGCAGAATTTTGACGACTATGCCAATTTGACCGAAGTTATCTATGGCGATGACTATTTGTATTATTACAAGGGGCATCCAAACACGCCGACGGGTATGTACCCCCAAAAGCAGGAACAGCTTGACCGTCTTGGCATTACCGATGTCGATTCTTCCGTTGCTGCAGAGCTGATCCTCTTCTTTAATCCGGAGATCGGCCTGTCTGGTTATGGGTCTAGTACGTATAACTCGGCCAGTGCCGATGCTGCTGGTGGACTTTGGAATTCCACGAAGGCCGAGGCCTTGAAGCCTGGTGCCGTCATCGATTATTCGATTATGGATTGGTTTGCTTCTCCGGTTACCGAAGACACGGATGCTGCAATCAGGTCCCTTTGCAAGCAGGGTGACTCTTGTTATCTCGTAGAGTTTTCGGATTCCATACTTGCTTCGGCAAATTACGACTTTGCTATCTATTCGCACAATAGCGGTGCTTTGACTTATTTCAAGAAGGGCGAGTCGGGCTACGATATTGTTAAGGTGTCACGAGGGTCTCTTGACGTCTTGGCAACTTCGCATGTTTCGAATGACGGCTGGCAATCGGCCTCCAAGGGTGGAAATGCTTCCGGTACCGTTGGTCAGTCAAAAGCTGTCGAGGCCATTACTCTTAACCTGCAGAATGCTCCCTACGATGGTGGCTTGGAGTACAGGACGCATGTTTCCGATTACGGTTGGCAAGATTATGCGAAAGAGGGGGAAGTCTCCGGTACTACGGGGCAGAGCAAGTCCGTCCAGGCTATTCAGATTCGCCTGACTGGCGAGATGGCAAATCGCTATGACGTTTACTACCGAGCCCATGTTCAGGATAAGGGATGGCTCGGCTGGGCCTGCAATGACCAAGTTGCCGGAACGACCGGTTTTGGTTTGAGGCTCGAGGCATATCAGGTCGTTTTAGTTGAAAAGGGCTCGCCCGCTCCTGGGGATACAAGTCAACCTTCTATTCAGAGGTCGTTTTCAATCAAGGCGCATGTCTCAAACCTTGGCTGGCAGCAGCCGGTTTACGAAGGCACGACCGCTGGTACAACTGGTCGTAATCTAGCTGTTGAGGCGTTGAAGATCAGCAGACCCGATCTTGGGTATTCAGGCAACATCGAATATCGAGCTCACGTTCAGAATATCGGCTGGCAAAAGTGGGTCAAGAATGGCAAGGTTGCCGGCACTACAGGGAAGTCTCTATCCATCGAGGCCGTTGAAATAAAATTGACGGGCGATCTCGCCAAGCATTATGACGTTGTCTATAGGGCGCATGTGCAAAGCAAGGGTTGGCTAGACTGGGTTAAATCGGGAGAGTGCGCCGGTACAACTGGTGAGGCTCTGCATCTGGAGGCGCTTGAGGTTAGACTGGTTGAGAAAAGCTAAATATAGATCAAATTTGCCTATATACCAACGCTAATGGAGTAGGAGGGTGAATTGATGGGGTTGTAGTTCCCTCAATTCACCCTCCTTAGTTGCAAGTTATTTGAAAGAGGCAAACCGTGCTAGACTTTATCCTTTGTGTAAGGATTTCGTTTCGGCCCCTTTCATTAAGTCGTCATCATTAATTTCTATTGGGTGAATTAAGGTGAAGTTTAGTAATCATGAATTTGCTTTATACGGTTGATAACAATTTTGTCCCACAGTTGGCTGCCAATATTTGCTCGGTTGTTTCAAATCATTCCGGTATTCAAGACATTACTTTTCATGTCTTCTCTAATGGCATTACAGAGGATAACCAGCATTTGCTCCAGGAGATGGTGACCGAATACAACCAAAACCTTGCGTTTTATGATATTTCGATCTTCAAAGATGCTCTCGGGTTTGATTTTGATACATCGGGATGGAATGAAATAGTTCTTGCTAGGCTTTTGATGGCACATTTTCTACCTAATGAGATCGAAAGAGTTATTTACCTCGATGGCGATACGATTGTTCTTGGGGATATTGCTCTTCTTTGGAATCAAGATCTTAAGGGTTGCGTGGTTGGAATGGTTCCCGAGCCAACGGTCGGCCCATCTCGACTTAATGATTTAGACTTAAATGGCTGTCTGTACCACAATGCTGGCGTGTTGCTCGTTGATTTAAAGCAATGGAGATCAACTTGTTGCGAAGATCAATTATTGGATTATTGCGAGCGCCGCTCAGGACGCTTGTTTGCGAATGATCAAGATGCTCTAAATGCAGTACTTAAAGATAAGATTTGCAGTTTATCCCCTGCGTTCAATTATTCCAATATCTTTGACTACTATCCGTTTTTATTCTTAAACTCGTTAATGCCGGGCTTTTCGGATGAAAACAGTTTTAATACCGCAAGATTGAAGCCCATCGTTGTCCATTATCTCGGCGAAGAGAGGCCATGGCGGCGGGGGAATACTCATCGCTTCAATAATGAGTATCACTTTTATTTATCAGAAACGTTCTGGAAGGACGCGAAAGATGAAGATGGTTGGGGAGCTTATTTTCTTGCTTGGCGGACTTTTAATTTCCTAACCAGGCCTTTTCCTCAGCTTCGCTATAAAGTTATCAGCGGGTTGATTCCTGCATTTCTTAAATATCGTGCCTCGAAAAGAAATAAATAGGATTATGGATAAAATCAAAGACAAGTCTGTTTGCATTGTTTTACCCACATATAACGGCGGCAAGTATTTGGCCAAACAGCTTGATAGTATCTTGGAGCAAACTTGGCCTAATTGCTCCGTCTATATTCGTGATGATGGTTCAACGGATGACACTGTTGAAATTGCACAATGGTACTGTCAGTCAAACTCGAGCATTCATTTAATTCAAGATTCAATCGGTAATCTTGGGTGCCCAAATAGTTTTTATGAAATTATCAAGCGGGTTCCCGAATATGACTACTATGCATTTGCCGATCAGGATGATATTTGGAAGACCGATAAAATTGAACGGGCAGTCAGGGCAATTGAAAATAGTGAAGACAGGGTGCCGACTGTCTACTTCTCTTCCTTTTCATATGTAAACGAAGATGGCGAGACGATACGCGAGTCGGCTCCGCAGGACAAATACCTCTCTTTTCATAACACCTTGTTTTATACTCCCGGACTAGGCTTCACGATAGTATTTAATCGCCTTGCTTGCAGGGCCTTTATTCTTGAGGTGGATCCGGGGAATGAAATGCATGATCGATGGCTAATTCGGTGTGCTTCGGCATTTGGAAAGGTATTGTTTGATTCTGTCTGTACGGCTTCTCATGTTCGTCATTCCTCTGCGGTCACTTCTGGAGATAATCGTTATTTTGATCTTTTAAAGTCATATTTTAAGGACGAGCTATTTGGTGATAGATCGAAAGATGAGAGTCAAAAGTTAAGCCATTTTTCTGCGGTATTTTATGATGAGCTTAGTTCTGAGCAGAAACATGAGCTTGATATTTTCACCAATTATGATGGGATTATTTCAAGACTTAGGAAAGCAATTTTCCCAAAGCGTCTGCGACCTACTTTGATTTCTGATTTACTTCTTCGCGTTTTGTTTTTATTCAACAAGGCCTGATGATCCACTGCTGGAGTGATTGTGTCTAATAGAAAAACGAAAGAACTCTCTGTTGAACAGAGCCTTGTTTGGAACAGCATCGGCTCGATGGTGTATTTGATTTGCAACTGGCTGATTACTGTTCTTGTGGTGACACTTGGTTCCGACATTAGCATGTCTGGTAGCCTTGCTGTGGCTATGTCTGTTGGTAATATTTTTGCGACCATTGTTCTGCTTCGAGCGCGCCCCGTTCAGGTTTCTGAGAGTTATTCTGATTTTACGACTGGGAATTTTATCGCTCACAGAATCGTTGCAACAATATTTGCCTGTGTAATTTGCTTCTTCTATTGTTTAGTCTCTGTTGCATTCAGCGATTGGGCAGTTGTTGCTGTTTATTGCCTATTTAAAGCTGGCGATTCATTTGTCGATGTTCTTCACGGTGTGGATCAGGTAAACAGCAGATTGGACATTGCGGCTATCTCTCAAATAATTCGTGGCGTAGGAGTTCTAGTCTCTTTTTCGTTGTGCTTGTTGCTATTTGATAACTTGGTAATAGCCGTTGCTTCAATGGCTATTGTTACCATAGCTGTTGTGCTTATATATGATTTTAGAATGACAAAACGGTTTTGTGCCGTTATGCCTGATTTTGATTTTACTTCCCTTATCAAATTGTCCCGTATCTGTTTTCCCGGTTTTGTTGCATCTCTTGCGTGCACGGCTGTTGTTAGCGTAACAAGACAGTTCTATGGCCTTTCCTATGGAAATGAGGCGTTGGGTTTTTATGCCGCCGTTGCCACTCCGACTGCCGTAATTCAGGCTCTCGTATCTTATCTATATGCCCCCCTGCTTGGACCTATTTCGGCAATGTGGCGAGAAAACGAAACTCACCGATTACGCTTAGTATTTATTAAGATGCTCGCTTCCGTGTTCGTTTTGACGGCGATGTGTGCCATTGCTAGTGCTTTCATAGGCGAACCTGTGCTTACTGCTATTTATGGCAAAGAAGTTGGCCTTCACTCAGATTATCTTCCGCTGGCACTCGTTGCTACCGCATTCACTGGTTTGAACTTTTTCACTATTGATGTCTTTATTGCATTTGGGAAATCGATTATTGGCACGATTTCTGGTGCCGCTTCGTTAGCGTTGGCCGTGTTTCTTTCTCGTTATTGTTTTGTGAATCCGGTATTTGCCTCTGATGCAAATATCATCAATATCATTATCTTGGTGGCATACGGTTTTGGATTATTATTATCCTTCCTTTGTATAATTAACCTATTAAATCGGAAGGCGAAGCAATCTGTCACATCCGAACTGTAATTCGCTCTCCTTGTTTCAATAGGGTTTTTCAGTTCGAATTGGACTGTTTGAGTGATATTTTGTACTGAGGATTCAAATGATGCATGAATTAAGAGTGCTGGTTATCATCCCAGCTTTTAATGAAGAGGCGAACATTTTGGATACGGTTTCTTCTGTGGAGGAAGCTGGATACGATTATGTAGTTATTAACGATGGCTCCACTGATGACACTTTGCGTGTTTGTCGCGATGCGGGCGTTAATGTCCTGGATTTACCGCAGAATCTTGGCATTGGAGGTGCGGTTCAAGCCGGACACAAATATGCCAAGCGCTTTGGCTATGATGTAGACATCCAAGTTGATGGTGATGGGCAGCATGACGCCCATTACATATCGCGCTTGCTTGATGAAATTAATAATGGGTCTGATTTAGTTATCGGATCGCGATTTCTTGAGGAATCCGAAGGCTTCAAGTCAACCTTCTTGAGGCGTCTTGGAATTAGATGGCTCTCTGCGGTAATTCATCTTACAACTCACGTTCGTGTTAGCGACCCCACTTCTGGTTTTCGCGCATGTGGATCTAAGGCCATAGATCTGTTCTGTAAAAAATATCCCGTAGACTATCCAGAGCCGGATTCTGCTGTTGCGGCTATGGTTAAGGGCCTTCGCGTTACAGAAGTGCCTGTCGTAATGAAAGAACGTCAGGGGGGAAAGTCGTCAATTTCTGGTTTTAGTAGCATTTATTACATGATAAAGGTTACTTTGGCGATTATCATCTCTTCATTCTCGAATTAGGACGGGTTGTTATGCATATTTCCTTACAGCTTGGTGTCATTACTGCTTGTTTAGTTTTGCTTTGTTTTGTGCTGCGTCTTGTATTAAAGGATAGCCTTCAGCTCAAGTATTCACTTCTTTGGATTGTTCTTGCATTGGTTTTGTTGGTATGCGGCCTCTTTCCGCAACCTCTTTACTTCATTTCAAGTTTATTTGGTTTTCAGACTCCAGCCAATTTTGTTTTTGTCTTAGGGTTTTTATTTTTGATATGCATTGTTCTTTCTATGGCGTGTCTGTCAAGTAAACAATCTTCTGCAATTGCCAACTTAACTCAACGAATTGCATTGCTTGAAAAAGAGCTTGAATCAAAAAATAGGGAGTAATGCCATGTGCTTGGCAAAAGATCATACATTTGTATTGTGCGCATTCGGCGAGTCTCCGTACTTGTCTGATTGTTTAGATTCTTTAGTGAACCAAAGCACCCGAAGTAATATCCTTATATCGACGTCAACTCCTAATTCCTATATTGATCGTATAGCGTCTAATTATTCGATTCCGGTTATTGTTAACGAGGGGTCGCCTAGCATATCCCATGACTGGAATTGTGCTATTGCGAATTCAAATACAAAGCTTGTGACTATAGCTCATCAGGATGATATCTATAGCTCAAATTATGCGGAAACTATGCTGCGGGCGATGAAAGAAGCGGATCAACCTTTAATCTTCTTTTCTAATTATGGTGAGATAAGAAACGGCGTATGTGAAGAAAACCTCCTTATTCTGAAAATAAAGAGATTTTTACTTCGTAAGTTTGCTCGCTATGGCGCTCTTTCATCGGTTAAGGATAAAAGGGATATCCTGAGGTTCGGTTCCGCCATCTGCTGTCCTTCTGTGACATTTAATCTAAGCATCTTACAGACACCGTTATTTATGACAGACATGAAATGTGACTTGGACTGGGAGGCATGGGAAAGATTTTCGAAAATCGACGGATCTTTCGTTTATTCTCCCGAGGTTTTAATGTTTCATCGAATTCATGAAGGCTCTGAGACCACCGCGTTGATTAAAGATGATACAAGGAGGTCGGAGGATGAAACGATGCTTCAAAAATTCTGGCCCAAGTGGTTTGCTCCAATAGTCTGTAGCCTGTATTCGCTTAGCATGAGAAGCAATTCTTTATGACGCTGCAACAATGCCGGCGTAGTTGAACATTTATCGAGACGGAGTTATAGAGTTATGAATCTAGATACCTTTACTGGTCATCTGAAACTATCTGATAGTTATCGAAAAGCTCTGACGTTTTTCGTTTACCCGTTTATAGCTGTATTCTCTCTTTGCTTGGGATTTTTCTACTATTGCGCCTTTAAAGCTAGCGCTATCGGATTGCCTGGGCTATGGCTCTCGGTTCTGCCCTTAATCGCCTGCTTGTTCGTTGGTGTCCTATTATTAATTAAAGAGCAGCACAATCCCGCAATTTGCTTTGTAGTGATTGGTGTGCCCGCTGTAACTGCTTTTGGCCTTTTCATGCTGCCCGCTAATGTTCCAGACGAGGCTTCTCATATTTGGCAGGCTGCCGCTTTATTGTCTCGTAACGGCAATGGCTTTGACGTTGTCTCTTGCTTCCAATTGGGTCAGTTTCCTTCATCGTACGCAGATTATTTTAATGCAATGACTCAGCCTACCGATTGGTCTAGCGTCTTTGTGTGCCATACGTATTTGGGGAGCTATTACCCTCATCTTTATTTAATTCCGGGTGCAATTCTAGGATTTGCGCAGCAAACGGGTTTCAATGCCTTTGTGGCCCTTTCAGTTTCGCGCGTGTGCGCTGGATTAACATATTGTTTCGCGGCTTATTGGATAATCAAACTGATGCCAGTTGGTAAAAATGCTGTTTTGATTTTTTTACTAAATCCCATTTTATTGCAGCAGGAAGCGTCTGTTTCGGCTGATTCTGTCGCAAACATTGTTGCCATTTTGTACGTTGCTGTAGTTGTTAAGATTTATGCGGACTCGTTGTACTCATATCGATCGCTGCTGGCGCTAATACTGCTACCCGTTTTACTGCTTCTTTCAAAGATAATGTTTTTCCCGTTGGTACTCTTGAACCTTATTCACTGGAAAAAACTTAAAGGAACAGGCAGCTATAAAAAGTTCATCTCTTACTTCTTTGCGATAGCTTTTGTTTCGAGCTGCGCGTTCGTGTTTCTTTATCATGGAAGTTTCATGCCAGATTCATTTGATTTGATGCGAGCGCCGCTGCATTGCGCAAAGGTTTTTATTAAGTCAATTTGGGAGATGGGGCCATTCTGGTTTCAATCCTATGCAGGTTACAATCTTGGCGCTCTTTCGATTAATGTTTGGCCATTTTGTTTTTGGCTTTACATCATTCTTCAGTCTGTTGTTCTGTTTTATAACGATGAGGATAATAAAAAATTATTCTGCAGTACGGATTGCTTTGTAATGATTGCTGTTGTATTCGTCAATTTCTTCCTGATTGTTATGACGATGAGGAACTGGACTCTTACTGTTGATAAGCGTGAAGATATTATCATGGGAGTCCAAGGACGATATTTGTTCCCACTGGTCCTTCCGGTTCTGTTGAATATCTTGCGACCGATAAAATCGAGTTCTGAAGGACATGCCTTGCTTTGTTCTTCATTGATAATGAGTACTATTCTATTAGTGGACTTTATTTCAATTCTTTCTGCGTTTTAGGAGTTAGTGTTTCATGTTGAACCTTCTTGAGGGCATTGGTTACACCGTTAAAGAAGAGGGATTTTATAACGTCCCCAAGAAGGTCTCCCATGTACTCTCAATGCATAGGCCTCGATTTGATTTCAGCTCTCGCCAAGATAATTCTTTTTTTGATGTTATTTTTATTAATGGATGTGATTATTCCGTTCCGCATCCTATTAGATACCGTGTCGATCATCAGATCGAGGAACTTGAAGCTGCCGGCTTAACGGTCCAAAAGGTTAATGCCTGGGAGATGGAAGAGGATATTCTTAGGCATGCGCGTACTTTCATTATTTTCCGTTGTCCCCTAAGTGATGAAGTTGAATCTTTAATTAGGCAGGCAAAAAAACTCAATAAGCGCGTTATTTATGACATTGATGATTTGGTTATCGACACTGCTTATACCGATTCTATTCCGTTCGTTAATGCAATGACTGCTCATGATAAGTCTTGCTATGACGATGGCGTCAGGCGAATGGGTGAAACACTGAAGCTTTGCGATTGCGCTATCACTACTACTGAGGGGATGGCGGAAGAACTAAAAAAATATGTTCCCAGGGTTTATATAAATAGAAATGTAGCATCTGAATCGATGATTGATTATTCGAATATTGCTATCTATCGTCGAGATGTACTCCCCAGCTTGCAAAGCTCAAGCGTCTTGCCTGAGGATAGGGTTCCCTACAAGCGAGCGGTTGAGCGCAGGGATGAAAAACAGAAAACTAAGGAAATCAGAATCGGCTATTTTAGCGGAAGCATTACGCATAATGCAGATTTCAATTTAGTGCTCCCAGCATTATCTAAGGTAATGGAGACTCATCACAACGTCACCTTGATGGTGGGCGGGGAACTCGATGTCCCTGATGACTTGATGCCATTTTCCGAACGTATTGTCACATTCCCATTTTGCGATTGGCGTCGGCTTCCAAATTATATTGCTTCCTGTGATATCAATATCGCTCCTTTGGAGAACACTCTATTCAATCGAGCTAAATCCGAGAATAAATGGATTGAATCATCGCTTGTTAAGGTTCCTACGGTTGCTAGCAATGTTGGCGCCTTTAAGAAGATGATTCAGGATGGCGTTACTGGATTTCTCTGCGATGGCGTTGAGGACTGGTGTGCTGCCCTCAATCGTCTGATATTAGATTCTGATCTTAGGAAGAGCGTCGGCGAATCTGCATATTTATACTGCCATGAGCACTGCACTACTGTTTCGGCTGCTAAAGCAATCCGAGATATTATTGTAAAAGAACAATCTCCCAATCTCGGAATGGTCATGCCGAGCGTGAATACTAGCGGTGGTGTCTTAGTCGCCCTTAGGCACCTATGCATTCTTCAGGACGCTGGTGTTGATGTATTAATACTTAATACCGATGATTCAACAAAGTGGCTTGAAGTTTCCGGACATCGTATTCCTGTTCTTAATCGTGTCGTTCCAAGCGGCAAGCTCGATAAATGCCCTTTGTCGGGTGCAATTGATACTGCGGTTGCGACCCTTTGGGATACTCTTGATTTTGTTAAACGCTATCCACGTATTGGTAAGAAAAAGTACTTGGTTCAGAACCTGGAGACTGATTTTTATCTTCCAGGAGATAGGCTGCGTCTTCAGGCGAATTCTACTTATTTAAATAACGATATTGACTACCTGACGATCTCGCCTTGGTGCGAGGAATGGCTTCAGGATAGGTTTGGTCAGAATTGTAAGTCGGTTCCGAATGGACTCGACCTTGCCTCGTTCCCTCATTCCGTACGCGATTTCTCTCTGCCCAAAATAAGGATTCTAATCGAGGGGGATTGCGGTTCAGATTATAAAAATGTTGATGAAGCTTTCAGGGTAGTGGAAAGGCTTGACTCTGAAAGATATGAGATTTGGTACATGAACTACACTGGTAAAAAGAAGCCTTGGTACCGTATCGATAATTTCCTCGGTAGAGTGCCACATGATCAAATATCAGACATCTATAACCAGTGTCATATTTTATTGAAGACAAGCATTCTCGAAAGTTTTTCATATCCCCCGTTGGAGATGATGGCGACCGGCGGCTTTGTTGTTGCTGTTCCCAATGGAGGTAATGCAGAGTTCCTTCGCGATGGATCGAATTGCTTGCTTTACGGCCGTGGAGATATTGATGCTGCGGTGAGCTGCATTAATCGCATCGTTAATGATCACGGTCTTCGTGAGACGCTGTATGACGGGGGATTGAAGACTGCAGAGGAGAGGGACTGGTCAAAACTGACGGATAAAGTCGTTCGCCTATATGACTGATACTATAGTTTTAATTTGATGGATGCATACTTGCGGCAACGTAGACATTTAAGTTAACGTTGCCGCAAGTATGCAATGTCTGGCTGCTTTATTTTTAAGGAGTTATGTTATGAAAGGCATCATCCTCGCCGGCGGGTCCGGCACGCGCCTGTACCCGCTCACGCTCGTGACCTCCAAGCAGCTGCTGCCGGTCTACGACAAGCCCATGATCTACTACCCGCTGTCCACCCTCATGCTGGCGGGCATCCGGGACATCCTGGTC
>JAIHVJ010000237.1 GCA_022720335.1 Collinsella sp. | reverse complement strand
TCTCGGGCGTGCTGGTCGCGCGCGAGCACAGCTTGACCTGGTGGGCGCGGTCGCACTCGCCGTGGTCTGCGGTCTGGGCGGCGGTCTTTTGCGCGATATGACACTCCAGGTCGGCAACGTCTACATCCTCAACCAGCCGATGGCACTCCCGCTTTCCATTGCCACGGCGGCCATCATCTACATCTTCCCGGCAATCGTCGATAAACCCGAGAAACTCATCCCATTGCTCGACATCATCTCGGTCGGCATCTACGCCGCCACTGGGGCGGACAAAGCACTGGTTTATGGTTTTGCGCCGGCCGTATGCATCATGATGGGCTTTTTCACCGCGGTGGGTGGCGGCATGTTGCGCGACGGCTTTATGGGCGTGGTCCCAGGCATTTTCCAACGCACTAACTTTTATGCCATCGCGGCCATCGCCGGATCGGCAAGCTATGTAAGCCTCGTCATGAGTGGCTTGGTCAGCAATGTCGCCGCGCTGGTCGTATGCGTCGCGGTGACCATGGGTCTGCGCTGGCTCTCGCTGCGCTTTGACATCAAAAGCCCCACCGAGGAAGACATCGCGCGCTTCTTGCATCGCAAAAAATAGCTAGCGCGGACTCGTCCACGAAATGCAACTGAGAGGCTCTTTTAGAGCGCCCGCGCGTTGGGTACCCTGTTAGATACATGTCGAGTATCTAACGAAGGATTCACTATGCCTTGCAACCTAAAACCGTCGTCCCGATGCCGCAAAACGCGTGGCCGCATCGCCCTCCTATTCGCACTGATTTCACTTGCGCTGACCGCGCTTCCCACGACGTCGTTCGCCGGTACAGACACCGCGGGCAACGTGCTCGCAACCGAAGTTGACTCAAATCCGTCTGGCGTCGAAAGCGACCTGTACTGGGCCGGCCAAAACCTTAACCTAGACGACGCTTCCATCGGCCGCGATATTATCGCGGCAGGCGAGAGCTTGTCGATTCGCGACTGCACTGTAGGCGGAGCCGTTCGCCTGGCGGCGCGTACCATCGATATCTCCAAAACCGCAATCGATGGCAGCGTGACGGTAGCCGGTCAGCATGTCGTGCTCAACACCGGTAGCGCCGCCAACTGTTTTTACGCGATGGGCGAGACGGTTGCCCTGCGCGGCTCTGCCAAGTCGGCAGCACTCGCGGGCAGTACGGTAACCATCGACGGCATCGTCGACGGCGATGTCGAGGTCTGGGCCGACAAACTCATCCTGGGCAAAAACGCTCACATCACCGGCACGGTGAACGCCCATGTTTCCGAGGACCCCGAGCGCGCCGCAGGAGCCGAGGTCGGCGCGCTCAAGATCGACCGTACCGAAAACGAAAGCGCCGCCACGACGGTTAACGATATCGTCGGCGGCATCGTGGCCGCAGCCCTGTCGACCTGCTTTGTCGCCCTGCTGCTCGAGCTCGCCTTTCCGCGTGCGACCGCCAGCGCCGCCGGAATGCTCCACCAGCGCCCCACACCCCTGTGGGTGAGCGGTCTTTTGGGCACGATCGCTATCGTCCCCGCCGTCCTACTGCTGATTATCTCTATCGCTGGCCTGTCGCTTGCCGGAACCCTCTTGTGCGGCGTTATCGGCATCGCGCTGGTCTCCACCGCCTTTGCGGGGTGCGCGATCGCCCGCATGGTCGGACACAACCAGAACCGTTACGCCATGGCCGCCGTGGGCGGTATCGCCGCAGGTGCCCTCACGGGACTTCCCCTCATCGGCGACTTCGTCAGCGGCGTGGCCTTTGTCTTTATGCTCGGCTACGTTATCCAAATCATCTGGCGCAACGCCCGCCTCAAGCCGCAGCAGGCCGCCAACACCCCGGGCCTTCCCTCCGCCTAGCCGTCGACCCCTGCAAAGGGGCAGGCACCTTTGCAGGGGTGCAGACCGGCTCAATCCCTGTACACCAAAAAGGGCACCGACCATTGCGGTCGGCGCCCTTTCTTGTTAATCGCTATAAAGCTCAGCGCTTATTTGTTGACCTGGCCGGCGCGGACGGCAGCCTTCTTGCGGTCGGTGGCGTTGAGCAGACGCTTGCGCAGGCGGATGTTCTTGGGAGTGATCTCCACCAGCTCGTCGTCGGCGATGTACTCCAGCGCCTCTTCCAGAGAGAAGGTGCGAGGCGGCACTAACTGCACGGAGATGTCGGAGGTCGAGGAACGCTGGTTACCCAGGTTCTTGGTGCGGGCGATGTTGACGACCATGTCGCCGGCCTTGCTGCGCTCGCCCACGATCATGCCCTCGTAGCACTCGGTGCCCGGCTCAACAAACAGCTGGCCGCGCTCCTGCAGCGTACCCAGAGCGTAGGCAACGGCCTTCTCGGTGGTCATGGAGATCATGGCGCCGTTCTGGCGGTTGCCGATCTCGCCGGCGTAGGGGCCGTACTCCAGGAAGGTGTGGTAGAACACGCCCTCGCCGTGGGTGACGTTCATGATGCGGTTCTTAAG
>JAIHVJ010000236.1 GCA_022720335.1 Collinsella sp. | reverse complement strand
GATCACGTTGAGAACGAAGCTGGAGCCCAGGCGCTTACTGACCGCATAGTCGAGCATTGGCCCGGCTCCAAGACCATCATCATGCCCTGCAACGGCCTGGATTCCTATTACGCCGAAATGCACGGCCTCATCATCGGCTACGGCATGGGCGTAGCTTCGGGCAAATAAAGTCCAACCAAGCAAAAAAACGGGCGGGACAAAGCGACAGATGGCTCTTTGTCCCGCCCGTTTTATACGTCGGCTAGCTATTAAACCCGTTGAACTTGAGATAGCTCATCAGGTACGCCTTCGAAACGAAGGACGATACCGCACTGCGCACAAGCAGCGACTCACGTGTGACCTGATGCGCTGTATCGGGTACAGGCGTCTGCTCGACGGAAAACGCCGCACGAATCGATGCCTCAAGTTGATCGACTACATAATCGAAAGCCGTCGGAGCATCGTAGCTCAAACGCTGAATATTAAAGAGCGCCTGGACCGCAGCGATGGGCAGCACCTGCTTAAAGATACAAATGGCGATGAGACGCGCAATCTGCTCGCGGCCATATTGCTTTTTGACCGGAGCAGGCACCAGGCCGACCTTCACGTAGTTATTGATCATCGATGGCGTAATGATAGGCTGCTCAACGCAAAGGGACAGCGGCTCCATCCACAGCGCAACATACTCAATGACCTGATCGCGGTAGAGCGTCACATTGGGCAACTGGTCATAGCGCGGCAGACTCAACGTATTAAGTTTGCGTACGATATCGGACTGAATAAATGCATCGGGCAGCACAGTGGGCTGAATATCCTCGGGCTTAATGCTGACCGACGAATCAGACATCGGAATAACGTGTTTAACGTGATTCATAAAGGTCCTCCGTTCATTTTCTATATTGTATTCTACGTTATCTAGTTTTGCATACCACGTAGCCGGCAAGAAAATTGGCGGGACAGTGCACTGATGTATCGTCCCGCCATTTGTTAATTGATAACAACCTTACATAAGATATATTATCGTACTTATCCACGGAGAAACGCGTATGCGCTCGTTGCTGCTATGGCTCCGTCCGAAACAGCGGTCACAACCTGGCGTAAACGTTTGGAACGGATATCGCCAGCGGCAAATAGACCTGGCGTGCGGGTCGCCATGGATTCATCAGTCAGAATGCCGCCATCAGGCGCCAGATCGACTAAATGCTCAACGAGCTCGGTATGGGGCTGCGTTCCGGTAAAGACAAAGATGCCAAACGAGCCGGGCTCAAATGACTCGGTATGAGTCTCGCCGGATGCATTGTTCTTAAAGGTAATCGTCGTTGGCATGACTTCGCCCGATAGCTCCACAATACTAGTTTGGTACCTAACTGTAATATTGTCCTTTGCGAGTACTTTCTGAACGACACCATCAGGCGCACGAAACTGATCGCGGCGCAGCACGATGGTCACGCTGTTGGCGATTTCTGACAGGAACAGAGCCTCTTCGCATGCCGAATTGCCACCACCGATTACAAAGACCTGTTTGCCGCGGAAGAACATGCCGTCACATGTTGCGCAATATGAAACGCCACGACCGCGATACGTATCCTCGCCAGCGAAACCTGCCGGACGCGGCGTGGCACCCATGCAAGCGATAACGCTCGAGGCCAGCGTATCGCCCATATCGTGATGCACCGTAAACAGCGCTGCATCGGCATCGTAGTCGACGCCCGTCACCATACTCCATTCAACCTGAGCCCCCAAGCCTTCAGCATGTTGTTGGAACCGCTCACCAAGTTCAGCACCGCTCAGCAGCGGAATGCCCGGATAGTTCTCGACCTCATTGGTTGTGGCGATCTGCCCTCCCGACATGCCCTGTTCAATCACGGTCGTCGTTAGGTTGGAGCGCGCCGCATAAATGGCCGCAGCATAGCCCGCAGGGCCGCCGCCGATAATAGCAACATCGATCGGCTGATGGGTAGTCATGAAAAGACCTCCTGTCGAAAGATTGGCGTTCTTTGCGCTCATACCCAAATTTAGACGAACGTGACACTCATGCACTACAATGATTCCTTGCGAAACTAAGATGAAGGGGAGTTATCGATGGATCAAACGCAGATGGGCAATGACGCTCCCCTGCCCACGCACAGCACTCCCCAATCGGAGCAGACCTCGCTCTTGGCGCAGCAAAAACCCCTCGTGACCATCGTACACGCCTCGGTCGGCTCGGGCCACAAGGCCGCCGCCAACGCGATTGCACAAGCATTTGACCTTATCCGCGGCACCAAGGGAATCCCTGAGGATGTTGAGATCGAAGTCCTGGATATCCTCGATTTTGGACGTATTCGGTTCGATGGTAATAAAACAGCAGCTTCGTTTACCGGCGCCACGCGCCCCATATATGACCTAACCTGGCGATATACGTTTACGGGACATCTGCTCTGGGGTGGCGGCACGGCATGGTCACGTATTATGTTCCCCGCCTTCAACGATTATGT
>JAIHVJ010000035.1 GCA_022720335.1 Collinsella sp. | reverse complement strand
GGTGCCGTTGAGGTTGATGTCGATGGTACGGCGCCACTCGGTGTCGTCGATCTCGTCGAACTTCTTGGTGCTGATGACGCCAGCGCAGTTGATCAGGATATTGGTTTGCGGCAGGTCTGCGAAAATCTGTTCGACGGTCTCGCGCGCCTTGGGCGCATCAGCGACATCGAGCTGATAAAACTTGTTGCCCTCGCCAAGCTCGGCCACAGCGGCCTCGCCCTTAGCAGCGTTCCTTGCGATGAGCGCGACATGTCCGCCGCCCGCGACGATGCCCTTGGCGATCTCGAGGCCAATGCCCTGAGTGCCGCCCGTGACAATCGCGGTCTTGCCCGTGAAGTCAAATGCCATGACTCCATCCCCCTTTATATAAGGTGTCTCCTCGCGGGAAGTTGGAGCATCGCACGTGGCGATTATATGAGTCCCAGTCGTCATGGTGGTGACAACCCCTCGCCTAACCGCGTGCATAATAATTCTTTGAAACGCTACAATTATTGAATTATTTTAATTCTTTATACGCTCTTTATATTGCCTAGCGGCCAAGTAGATTTTTGGAACATGCCTAGAAATCTACCGAATGGACAAAGCCCTCGGCGGCGAGATGGCCGTCATGCGCGCCCTCATACTCGCCGGCGGTTCGCTCACGCCGAGCGAACTCGCTGATCGCGCCTGGGTCTCGAGCGCCCGCATCGCCAATATTCTGCGCGCCCTCGAGGCCAAGGGCTGGGTCGAGCGCGAGCACTCAAAGACTGACCGTCGTCGCGTACACGTCATAGTGACCGACAAGGGATTCCAGGATCTCGAAATCAAACGTCGGGAATTCGAGGCCCGCACCGCGGCTTTCCTCGAGCAGCTCGGCGAAACAGATACCCAAGAGATGGTGCGCCTTCTTAGGCGTGCCAACGAAATTATCGACCGCAATCAAGAAAGGAGAGATGCCGAGTGAGGATTCTCAAGCTCTTTAAAAAGCATATCCTGGCACTGTTCGCAGCTATCGTGCTTATCGTAATCAGCTGCAACGCCGATCTGGCGCTGCCTACCTATATGAGCGACATCGTCGACGTGGGTGTGCAGCAAGGCGGCATCGCCTCGCCCGTACCCGACACCATCCGCGCCGAATCGCTCGACGACCTTGAACTCTTTATGAGCACCAAGGACGCCAAAGCTGTGGAGGCCGTGTTTAGCAAGGCTGACAAAAATGGCATTCGAACGTACAGGGGAACCGAGGATGAGCGCGCCGACGGCGGCAAGATTGCCGACATTATGAGCCTGCCCGAGACTGTCGTCCTTTCGCTCGACCAGGGCATTGACGCCGACTCCATGGGCGACATGATGGGCTCGTCCAGCGAGAAAGACAACAACGCTGCCCAGGCCATGCCCACCCCCGAGCAAATGGCAGCGATGACGCCCGAGCAGCTCGCCGAGATGCAGCAGAAGGCCGCAGCGGCGCAGAACATGCAAAAGCAGATTGATGCCGACGGCGGTAAGATCACCATGAAGAGCCTGCGCCTGGGTGTCGAGGGCGGTCTGGTAGACCAAAGCAAGCTCGTCGAGGGCGCCAACCAAATGGCGGACAAAATGGGCTCCATGTCGGGCTCCATTGTGACCCAACGCGCCGTGAGCTATGTGCAGGACGAGTACAAGGCGCAGGGCATCGACCCCGCCGACGTGCAGAACGCGTACCTGAGCCGCATGGCGACCACGATGTTTGGGCTGTGCCTGGTGTCGCTCGTCGCCACCATCCTGACCGGTGCCGTGGCGTCGCGCACCGCCTGCTCCATCGCCCGCGACCTGCGCCGCGAGACCTTCAACAAGGTTATGCACTTCTCGCCAGCCGAGGTGGGCAAATTTAGCCAGGCCTCGCTCATTACCCGCTGCACCAACGACATTCAGCAGATCCAGATGGCCGCAACCCTGTTTATCCGTATGTGCCTGATGGCCCCCGTCATGGGCATCGTCGCCGTCATGCGCGTCCTAGCCAACCACACCGGCCTGGAGTGGACCATCGCTGTGGCCATCATCGCGGTTTCGGCCGTCGTCGGCGTGCTCATGGGCCTCACCATGCCCAAGTTCAAAAAGATGCAGAGCTTTGTGGACCGCGTGAACCTTACCGCCCGCGAGCTGCTCGACGGCCTTATGCCCATCCGCTCGTTCAACCGCGAGGAACATGAGCTCGAGCGTTTTGACAAGGCTTCGCTCGACCTGATGACCACGCAGCTCTACACCAACCGCGCCATGAGCTTTATGATGCCGCTCATGATGCTCGTCATGAACTGCATCACCGTGCTTATCGTCTGGTTTGGCGCGCAGGGCGTGTCCGACGGCGTGATGCAGGTCGGCAACATGATGGCGTTTATTTCCTACACCATGCAGATCGTCATGGCGTTTATGATCCTCACCATGGTTTCGGTCATCCTGCCCCGTGCCGAAGTCGCAGCCGAGCGCGTGGAAGAGGTCATCACCTGCCCCACGAGCATCAACGACCCTGCCTCGCCCAAACTGCCTGCTGCCAGCGCGCCGCGCGGTGAGCTCACCTTCCGTGACGTAAGCTTCCAGTATCCCGACGCCCGCGCCGATGTCATCAGCGGCGTGAACTTCACCACACATGCCGGTCAGATGCTCGGCATCATTGGCTCCACGGGCTCGGGCAAGTCCACGCTCGTGCAGTTGATTCCGCGCCTGTACGACGTCACGGGCGGCAGCATTTCGCTCGACGGCATCGATGTGCGCGATATGACCCTTTCCGAGCTACGCCGCCGCATTGGCTATATCCCGCAGCAGGGACGCCTGTTCTCGGGCACCGTCGAGAGCAACCTCAAGTTTGCCGGCGACATGGTAAGCGATGATGACATGCGCCAGGCAGCGCGCATCGCACAGGCAGAGGACTTTATCGCCGAGCGTGAGGTCGGTTACGACTCCCCCATCAGCCAGGGCGGCTCCAATGTCTCGGGCGGTCAGCGCCAGCGCCTGGCCATCGCCCGTGCCTTGGCCAAGAAGCCCGAAGTCGTGGTGTTCGATGACTCGTTTAGCGCGCTCGACTACAAGACCGACGCCCGTCTACGCGAGGAACTGGCCAAAAACGTCACCGACGCGGCGCTCGTGGTCGTGGCCCAGCGCATCGCGACCATCATGCACGCCGACCAGATCATCGTGCTCGACGACGGCCACGTGGTGGGCACCGGTACGCACGAGGAGCTGCTGCGCAGCTGCCCGGCGTACCTGGAGATCGCACAGTCACAGCTTTCCGCCGAGGAGCTGGGGCTTACCCAAGAAGAAATTGCAGCCGTCATGGAAGGAGGCGAGCGCTAATGGCAGACGAGACCAAGACTCAAATTCCCAAGCCCACCCGTCAGCGTGGACCCATGGGCCGCATGGGTGGCATGCGCCGTGGCGAAAAGGCCAAGGACTTTAAGGGCACCATGAGGCAGCTGCTCGGCTATATCGGTCAGCACAAGATTGCCGTGTTTGCCGCCGTCGCCTTTGCCGTGTGCTCGGTCATCTTTAATATTGTGGGGCCCAAGGTGCTCGGCCAGGTTACGACCAAGCTGTTTGAGGGCCTGGTTGCCAAGGTCAACGGTACCGGCGATGTCGACTTTAACTGGATCGCCAAGACGCTCGGCTTTTTGCTCTGCCTGTATCTGGCGAGCTCTGTCTGCAGCCTGGTCCAGGGCTGGCTCATGACCGGCGTCACGCAAAAGATCTGCTACCGCATGCGCAAGGAAATCGCCGCCAAGATTGCCGTCGTGCCGATGAGCTACTTCAACGGTCACAGCAAGGGCGATGTGCTCAGCCGCATCACCAACGACGTCGATACGCTGGGTCAGTCGCTCAACCAGAGCGTGACGCAGCTCATCACGTCGGTGACGCAGATTATCGGCGTGCTCGTCATGATGCTGTCGATCAGCCTGCCGCTCACCGGCGTCACCGTGCTCACGCTGCCGGCAGCCGCAATTATCTTGATGGTGATGATTCACTTCTCGCAGCCGTACTTCCGCGAGCAGCAGCAGGTCCTGGGCGCCGTCAACGGCATTATCGAGGAGGACTTTGCCGGCCAGAATGTCATTCAGGTGTTCGACCGCGCCGAGGCCTCGATCGAGGAGTTCGACCGTCAAAACGACCGACTGTTTGTGAGCGGTTGGCGCTCGCAGTTCCTGTCGGGCCTGATGATGCCGCTTATGAGCTTGGTGGGCAACATGGGCTACGTGGGCGTTGTCGTGGTGGGCGCACAGCTCGCGCTGACCGGCAATGCCACGCCCGGCGACATCCAGAGCTTTATCCAGTACGTGCGCAACTTTACGCAGCCGGTGCAGCAGCTGGGCAACGTGAGCAACACGATGCAGTCGATGGCCGCCGCCACCGAGCGCGTGTTTGAGTTCCTGGCCGCGCCCGAGGAGGAGCAGAAGGCCGACGCGCAGATTCCCGAGAAGCGCCCCGGCCACGTGGTGTTTGACCATGTCAAGTTTGGCTACACGCGCGACAAGATCATCATCCACGACTTTAGCTGCGAGGCGCAGCCCGGCCAGACCATCGCCATCGTCGGCCCCACCGGCGCCGGCAAGACCACGCTCATTAAGCTGCTGCAGCGCTTTTACGACGTGGACGGCGGTTCGCTGCGCGTCGAAGGCGTCGACGTGCGCGACTGGGACCGCGCGGCGCTGCGCGGCGAGTTTGCCATGGTGCTGCAGGACACCTGGCTGTTTAACGGCACCATCCGCGAGAACATCCGCTACGGACGCCCCGACGCGAGCGATGCCGAGGTCGAGGCCGCTGCGCGCGCCGCACGCTGCGACCACTTTATCCATACGCTCGCCGGCGGCTACGACTTTATGATCAACGAGGAGGGCACCAACCTGTCGCAGGGTCAGCGCCAGCTCGTGACCATCGCCCGTGCCATTTTGGCCGACCGTCCGGCGCTGATTTTGGACGAGGCGACTTCCAACGTCGATACCCGTACCGAGGAACTCATTCAGCGCGCCATGGATGCACTGATGCAGGGCCGTACCAGCTTTGTCATCGCACACCGCCTGTCCACGATCCGCAACGCCGACGTGATCTTGGTGATTCGCGACGGCGACATCGTCGAGAAGGGCACGCACGACGAGCTGCTCGCCCAGGGCGGTTTCTACGCCGACCTATACAACTCGCAGTTCGACGAGGCGGCGTAAATTCGGCCGCAAGGAGCGAATAACGCCCGAGAACGGGGGCGCAGGACAACCTGCGCCCCCGTTTTTTCGTCCACGGCACTCGAATTAGCTCTCTTGGGGCCCGATTGACAGCCCCTTCCGGACCCTGTGGCCAAAAAAGGTCAAATATGAGTACTGTTACATTTTTAGTAGCAGCCAAAACCGCCTCAAATGCCGCTCCCACGGCTTACACGCGTCCCTAAATTGATCAAACAGCACCATAGCGGACTTATATGTGTTTGCGTTAATGAACATATTTTGCTGTTATGTCTATTATTTTGCGAAGGCAATATGATACTAAGATAGCAACCGTACTCATATTTGGCATTTTTTGCCCACAGGGTATTTCCTAGGGAACCGACAACAGCCTTAGGGTCCCGCGCGGCGCCGCTCCCTCCCGGCATCCGCCGACGTTTACCCAGATAAAACCTGCCAAAATAAACCTGTCCCTTTTTGGTAGGTTTCGGGGTGACAAGGGCTTGCACTTTAGCGTGCGACAGCGGATAATGCCGAGCATTCGACAATACGCTTATTGCTCTTTCTATAGATTGAGGAGACCCCTATGGCCATGGAATTCAAACGCAGGCTGCCGATCCCCATGGAGATCCGCGAGGAAATGCCACTTTCTGCCGAGCTTACCGCCAAAAAGCAGGCATTTGACGCCGAGGTCGCCAAAGTCTTTACCGGCGAGGACGCACGTAAGGTGCTCATCATCGGCCCGTGCTCTGCCGACCGCGAGGATTCGGTGCTCGAGTATATGAACCGACTGGCCAAGACCGCCGAAGAGGTCAAGGACAAGCTCATCATCATTCCGCGCGTCTACACCAATAAGCCGCGCACCAAGGGCACCGGCTACAAGGGTCTTCTGCACAACCCCAACCCCGAGGCTCCCGACGACCTGCTCGAGGGCGTCAAGGCCATCCGCCATATGCACCTGCGCGTTATTGAGGAAACGGGCTTCTTCACCGCCGACGAGATGCTCTATCCGTCCAACTACCAATACCTCGTTGACCTGCTGAGCTATGTTGCCGTGGGCGCACGCTCGGTCGAAAACCAGGAGCATCGCCTGGTGTCGAGCGGCATTTCGGTACCCGTCGGCATGAAGAATCCCACTGCCGGCTCTACCACCGTTATGCTCAACTCCATTTACGCCGCCCAGGCGCACCAGAGCTTCATCTTCCGCAACTGGGAGGTCGAGTGCGACGGCAATCCGCTCGCGCACGCCGTTATGCGTGGCTACATCGGTCTCGATGGGCGCACCTACCCCAACTACCACTACGAACACCTGGAACGTCTGGCCGAGCGCTATACCGAGCACGCCGGCTATGCCAATCCGGCGGCGGTCATCGACTGCAACCACGACAACTCGGGCAAGCGTCCGCTGGAGCAGTATCGCATTTGCAAGGAGGTACTCGACAGCTGCCGCCGCAACGAGTCCATCTCCAAGCTGGTCAAGGGCTTTATGATCGAGTCCTACCTGGAGGACGGCAACCAGCCGGTCGACGGCGGTGTCTTTGGCAAGTCGATCACCGACCCGTGCCTGGGCTGGGAAAAGACCGACTACCTCATCCACGAAATCGCGGAACGTATTTAGTTACGCGGTTTTACCAAACCGCGTAACGGCTCGACGCTGCAAACCCGCCAGGGCGGCAATCTGCCTTTCAACTTCGGCGGCATGATCAAAAGATCGATGCCGCCTCGTTTCAAGGCACCTTGCTCGCTCTGGCGGGTTTTCGCTGACGTTTTTTCGACCTGCATTGTTGCCAAGGTTGGCACCAATGACTAATGCGGTAACTAGCTACGTCGGTCCGCTTGACCGGCTGGGTTTCCGAGGTGCCCCAGGTCGCCGCGAGAGAGGAGCGAAGCGTACTTTGGTACGCGAGCGACGGTTTGAGCGGCGAGATGGGGTGCCTCGGGAAGCCGGACGATTAAGCGGACGGCTCCTGCTGAGTAATGCAGTGGATGTTGCCGCCACCGAAGACGACCTGCTCGGACTGAACGCCGACGCACTTGTAGACGCCCTCGCCCCAGACCTCGTCGTAGATCTTCTGGAGCGTGTCGACGGCCAGCTGGTCGTTCTCGTCGCCGTACTGCGGGACGATAACGCCGTGGTTGGTCACGAGGTAGTTCATGTAGGAGGCGATCAGCGGCTCGTCGGGGACGCGCGGCTCGGCGTTCTCGTCGGCGTCGATGGTGTCGCAGGAAGCCTGGTCCATGAACAGCGGGTTCACGGGCATGCAGAGCTTGTAGACCTTCATCTTGCGGCCCTTGGCGTCGACGGCGTTGGAGAGGGTCTCGTAGGCAGCGTGGCACTGCTCGTAGAACGGATACTCGGGATCGTCGGTCCAAATGCAGGCCATGACGCCCGGCGCGATGAACGTGGCGACGTCGTCGATGTGGCCGTTGGTCTCCTCGGGGTCGATGCCCTCCTTGACCCAGATGACCTTCTCGACACCCAGGTAATCCTTGAGGTGCTCGTCCATGTAGGCGCGAAGCTCCTCGCTCCAGGGCTCAAACTTCTTGCGGTACTTGGGCCAGATGGACTCGGGATCCTCTTCCTCCTCCAGAACCGCAGAGCAGGTGCGGCCCGGGGAAAGCAGGCACTGGTCGGTCACGACAAGGGTGCCCTCGCCGTCGACGGTGATGGAGCCGCCCTCGAGGATCATGTCGTCGGGACGATAGCGGCGGCAGCCGGAGAGCTCAGCCATCTTGAGGGCGATCTGCTCGTCCTTGTCCCACGGGAAGTACAGGCCGTCGACGAGGCCGCCGTAGGCGTTGAAGTGCCAGTGGTTGGCGCGCTTCTCGCCCTTGCCGTTGATGACGTAGGTGGCGGCAGTGTCGCGGAACCAGGCGTCGTCGGTGGTCATCTCGATGACGGTGACGTTCTCGTCGTTCTCGAAGACGGCCTTGCAGTTGGCGTAGTCGACCTGGTTGGCGCACATATAGACCGGGGTGAACTCGGAGATGGCGCGGGCGATGGCGGCATACTGCTTCTGGGCCGGCTTGGCGCCGTGGGCCCAGGTGTCGGTGCGGTGGGGCCAGCCCATCCACACGCGATCCTGCGGGGCGAACTCGGCGGGCATGAAGAAGCCGTCGGCCTTGGGGGTGGACTCGGACTCGGTGATCGTACGCATAAGATTTCCTCCAAATCGAACGATCGCTTGCTGCGGGCGGGTTACCCGCAGCCTAAAACCAAGAGATGGTAGGCGCCCGTTCCCCGGCAAAGGTCGGGGCGCCCGGTGCCGGTTTTCACGGAATCGCACCGGCAAGCGACGACGTAACCAAGTGCGCGGAGACAAAACGCACGAAGGATACGGAAGAGAGATTGGGGTGGGCGGTGGTTACCGGAGCTATCGCTCACACCCACCCCGGGGGAATGGTTAGCAAACCTGTCGCTTGGACACGCCTCCGAAGAGGCTAGAGTGCCCGGAGTCGGGAGCGACAAGCCCGACGAAGCGCGCGTTGGTACACGAGGAGGGTTGGAGCCCCAGAACCGGGTGCTCTAGTTCTCCTCGGCCTCGGCGGCCTCCTCAGCGAGACGCTGGGCTGCGAGCTCAGGGGTCAGACCCTTGTACTCGGTCTCGCGGCCCTTAGCGCTGACGACGCGGACGACCTCGCCGATGAGCACGAGCACGATGAAGATAACGATCATCGGGACCTTGTCGCCAATTTCAGCAGCGGAGAACGGGATCAGCGTTGCAACGATGGCCAGGACCAGCTCGATGCAGGGGATGGCCAGCATGACCTTCATCATGGCGCCCTTAAACGGGAACGTGAAGATGCGCTCACGGTTGGGGTCGTTCTTACGAAGGTTGAGGAACGCCGGGAACATCGGGATGTAGGTCAACAGCAGGAAGACGACAGAGGTGCCAAAGAGCATCCAGAAGACACCGTTGGAGATGGCGTCGATGGGAACGAGCTGCAGGCACAGCACCAGGGAGGCAACGACAGCGTTGACCAGGTTGGCGCCGTTGGGCATGTCGTCATCCGAGATCATCGAGGCGAAGACCTTGGGCATGTTGCCGTGCTCGGCAGCGTAGCGAGCAACGGAGTTAACGCCGAAGGACCAAGCGGCCATGTTGGCGAACAGGGTGATCAGGAAGGCGATGCAGATGACCTTAAAGATCATGGAGTCGCCCACCATGGTCTGGACTGCGACGATCATGCCGTAGTCGGGATCGATGGAGTCGGCCGGCACGGCGGCGCCGATGCCAAAGCCAGCGAACAGGTAGATCACGGCGATGGACAGGCCACCGACGATGATAGCCTTGGGGATATCGCGAGCGGGATCGGCCATGTCGTCGGTCATGGTGCAGATGACCTCGAAGCCCATGAAGTTAAAGATGATGATCGACAGGTAGCCGAGAGCGTTGGTGTTGGTGAGCTCGGGCAGGAAGGTGGCAGCGGACATGTCGTTCGCAAAACCGTTCTCCATGGCATACCAAATGCCCAAAGCGCCAACGATAACGGCAACGGCGACCTTGATGATGGCGCCACCGTTAAGGACCCACTCGGAGTCGGCCGCCTTGGAGCGGCCCATGAGGTAGACGATTCACACAAAGGCAAGATCGATACCCATCTTGGCGATCAAGTTGAACTCGACGCCAAAGACCATGCCCAAAATGTCGGGGAACATGGTAGCCAGCGAGGCGATCCACAGCGGGTAGTTGACCCAGTAGTAGTACGAGATGCGGGCGCCCCATTTGTCGCCCAGGCCATCGCGTACCCAGTCGTAAATGCCGCCCTCGCCGTCATAGGTGGTACCGAGCTCGGCGACAACCATGCCGTAGGGAAGCAGGAAGGTCAGGATCAGGAAGATCCACCAGAAGAACTGCTGGTTGCCAATGGCAGCAGCAGGAGCGGCGGCCTCGCAAACGAAGACGACGCAGATGATGGTCGAAATGACCGTCAAGAAGGAAAGCTTTTTCTTTCCGTCGCTCATGATGAGCTCCTTCGCTCAGTCTTGGACAGATCCGAGGCCCTAAGGTATTAAGGCAATTGCTTGGGCCTCGGTGAGCGGGCGACAGGAGACGAGCATCCGCCGCCCGCAAACGTGCTTTTAGAAGCCTTGAGGCTTAGAGCTGCTCGAGAGCCTCGAGAGCGGCGTGGAGCTCAGCCTTGGCGGAGTACTCGACACCCTCGTCGTTGAGCGGGGTGCGCTTGCCCAGGGCGGCAAGGAGAGCACGGATGGAGTGCTTGCGGTTCTCGGCCTCGACCCAGCACAGGGAGCGCTCGGGATCGTCCATGACTTCGTCGACGACCTCCTCGTTGCGGGTGGCCGGCAGGCAGTGCATGAACTTGGAGTTGGGGCCGGCAAAGTTCATCATGTCCATGGTGACCTGATACTTGGGATAGAACACGTCCATGTAGTTCTCGCCCGAGACCTCCTCGTCGTACAGGCCATACCACACGTCGGTGTAGATGAAGTCGGCGCCCTTGATGCACTCGATGTCGTCGGAGATGACGACAGAGCCGCCGGAGACCTTGCAGTTCTCCTCGGCGATGGCCATCATCTGCTTGCCGAACTCGGCGCGCTCCTCGACGGTGCCAACGTGCAGGCCGCCGTCGGGAATCTGGTGGCCCTTAGGTCCAAACTGGACAAACTTCATGCCGACCTTGGAGGCGATGAACATGAGGGAGACGCAGACCTGGGTGGCGTCGCCGATGAAGGCCAGGGTGCAGTCCTCGATCTTCTTGCCCTCGGGGAGGTTCTCGAGCATGGTCATGAGGTCGCCCATCTCCTGCGTGGGATGGTTGAACTCGGACATGCCGTTGATGACGGGCACAGCGGAGCCCTCGGCGAGGCCGACGACGTCCTTGTGACGGTCAACGCGAGCCATCATGATGTCGAGCAGCGAGCCCATAACGCGAGCGGTGTCGCCCAGGGACTCGTGACCGCCGAGCTGGATGGTGCCAGGGCCATAGAACTGAGCATGGCCGCCGAGGTCGGTCATAGCGGTCTCGAAGGAAAGACGAGTGCGGGTGGAGACCTGCTGGAAGATCATGCCAAGGCTCTTGTTGCGGAGCAGGTGCGGATAATAACCGTCAACCTTGATGGCCTTCTTCATTGCCAGACCAAGACCCTCGATAGCCAGGATCTGCTCTTTGGTGAAGTCGTTGGTGTCGATGAAATCCTTAGGCAGTGCCATGTCGATTTCCTTTCCGCCGGTCTTGCCGACTATTACTATGAGGCGCTCGAACATCACGCCTCGTGTTGACAAGACCATCATTCACCCGTATGCAATTTTTACCTAGTTTATTCGGGATTAAAGACCGTTCATGGAGTTACACCCCCTCTAAACCAATATAAACCCGCAGGTCAAGAGTTTACAGGGGGTTTACCATCTAGAACCGCGAACGGTATACGGCTATGCTGTATCTCGGCGCCTAATCCGCAATGAAACGAAGGGTTGAGACGTCTATATCCCACAAGGTATACAGAGCTCGGCCATAGAATAAATGAGATGGGACGGTGACAGATGAACACCCTGATGTTCTTCTATACCCTAGCGATACTCGTGATCTGTATTGTGACGGCGGTGCTCTCGCTTGCCGCCTATGCCTCGTCTCGTCGACGCTTCTTTATCTATGGCAGCGGCGTATTTATCTGCTATGCCATCGAGATGACCGAGCTTTTCTTTTTTGAATACACGCTGCAAAACCAGAGTTTTCCAGCCAGCGACTATTACTCAATTACCATGCCTGTGTTGCGGACCTTTGTGGCGACCGCTTCGCAGGCTTTTATTTGGCTCATTGCCATGGATTTGCTCGACAAGCATTCAAAAAAGCAGTTTGTCATTCCCGTCGCAACGTTCTTGCTGAGCGAGCTGCTGATTATCGTCGCTGTCCCCTACGGCCCCATTCATCAATGGCTCTACTACACGATGCGTCAGGTATTCCTTGTTTTCGTGGGGCTATATATCTTTTGGACGGCACGCAAGAGCACGCAAGTCGAGCTAAAGGCACGCGTTAACAACCAACGAAAGCACCTGATTATCGGCGCTATTCTGGTCGGTTGCATCGTTGCCGAGGATTTCTACAACATTCTGATTGTCCCCATGAGTCTGGCGCCCTCTTGGCTGCAACTATATCTGTCCGAGCGCAACTTTAGCGAAAACGTCTTTGCCTGCTACTTTGCGATTCTGCTGATCATCTACTCCTACCACGTGCTTTCAATCCGCATGCAGGAGGCGCCCGAGGAAAAGAACGTCAGCGATCTTGATCGACACATCGAAGAGCAGATGCCCTTCTATCGCAACGCCTACAAGCTCTCCAACCGTGAGACCGAAGTTATGCGTCTGGTCGTACTGGGCAAATCGAACCAAGAGATCGCTGACGAGCTATTCCTTGCCGTGGGCACCGTCAAGACCCACATCCACAACATCCTGGTCAAAACCGAACAGCAAAACCGCACGACGCTCATCCTCCACTTTTGGAAGCGATAACCTGCCAAAAAGGGACAGGTTTATTTTGGCAGGTTTTATCTGGGCAAACGCCAAAAACCGCCGCGAGGGAGCTACTTTCCCTCGCGGCGGTTTTCTAGCAGTAAAACCAAGTGAGTAGGCTTTTGGCGGGATGCCGAGCACACCTCAAAACGCCACAGCCCTGACCTGCGATTTTATTGAGCACTTGCCGCGATGTGCTCGGCAGATCCAAAAAAGCCTACTCACTTGCATCTGAGATGCTCTAGATACGCAAAATACCGCCGCGAAGGGAGCTGGACTCCCTTCGCGGCGGTTATTCGCTCTGATTTTGCGACCGTTTTGCCCGCTTGTTACTCGCTGTAGCGGGTGGCGATGGCAGCTTGTACCATGCCGGCGCTCATGAGGTAGGTCACCAGGAAGTAGCCACCGTAGGCTGCCAGGAAGATCGCGCAGGTGAGACCAACCGTGCCGCCGATGCTCATGTCGCCGAATGTACTCACACGATAGCTGCGGCTGCCGTCGGCCACATTGGAGAGCTGCTGGATCGACAGTATCGCCGCGCACGCAACGACCAGTACAAAGCCAATGTAGATGGCCAGATAGCTAATCATGCCGTTCATTTGCGCTGCTTGCGTGTACATCTCGGAGCGTGTGATGAAGATCCCCCATGACCCCGGCTCCTTGCCGTCAACGAGCAGATTGTCGAGCAAAGTGTATTTAATGCTCTCGTCTGCCTCGGTTGTATCCATCCCCTGTTTGTAATTAACGAGCAGGCTACTGGAATACGGCTGCAGATTAAGTTGGGACAACAGCTCGTCGGCAACGACGACGGTACCCGGATTACTGCCCATCGCCGAGTTGGCGATGGCCGCCGTGTCCTTGTCCGACTTATCGGTTGCGGGCTTGAGCTCATGCCCGCCCAAGGTGAGGGTATGGCCGCCGGCCATGTACTTGGTGTACAGGTCGCCCAGCTCACCGCCCATATCACACGTAAGCAGGTACTGGTCGCGGCCAATGCTCACCGGCTCCTCGCCCATCATCTGGCGCAGTTTGTTGTACTGGCTCGCCGGCGTCACAAACAGACCCATCGTATCGGCATTGCTACCCCCGAGCGCCTTGGGGAGCTTTTCGCCCATGGTCTTGCACATCTCACCCGCAGACACCGAAGGATTCGAACCGCCAAACGGGTAACTCAGATACGAATCGATCTGAACATGCTCACCGGCAACATCGGCGATATTGACCTTCTTGCCGGTCTCGTCGTTGTTGTCCGCCGACTTGCCCTTGCCGTGCCATGCGGAGTACAAATCGACCGTTGTATCGGCTAGCACCATGCGGTCGGCTTCAGACGGATTGACATATTCTTTGTAGTAGTCGAGCGTATCGGGCGTGTAATAGACATACGTCTGAGACACATCAACAGGGTTATAGCGCTCCAGGTTTTCGTTCATCACGTTGGCAATCGACATACCACACGTCACCGAGGTGATGGCCAAAAACAGGAGCATCGCGATGACGCCCATCGAAAAGCACACCGTGTTGACTTTGGCCGCAAGCTGGCGCACGGTAAACATGTTGAGGCCGCGCCAATACACGCCGCGCAGGCTCTGCAGCAGCTTGATGAGCATGCCCGAGAGTCCCCAGAACAGAGTAAAGGTGCCCACTGTAACCATAGCGGTCGTAATACCAAACTGGTTCATGGCCTCTTGCAGCTTGCTGTCCGTCGTGGTTAGCGGGAACCCATCACGTAGCAGACGGTAATAGGCCACGCCCACAAGCGCCACGCCCACGGCAAAGATGGCAATCGCGATCCAGGGGTTGCGTGTCTTGATGCTCTCGTTGCGACGCTCGGCACCCATAAGCTCGATGAGTTTGGTACGACGCACGGCGCGAAGGTTCAGCAGTAGCGTGAGCACAAACATTACGAGCATGCAGACAAGGGTCAGGTTGAACGCATGCACCGAGAAAAAGAAGTGGAAATTGGCGATCTGCGTCTCAAAGAGCGAGGCCGTAAAGAATGTCATGAGCTGGGAGAGTCCCACACCCAGCACAATGCCGGCGACAAAGGCCACGACCGATACTATCACGGTCTCGAGCGCCATGATCGTGGCGACGCGCCCGCGCCCCATGCCGAGCACCTGGTACAGGCCAAACTCCTTCTTGCGGCGTTTCATGATGAAGTTATTGGCGTACACCATCAAAAAGGCCATGACACCGGCCAAAAAGTACGTCAGGTCGCCGAGCATACTGCCCATAACCTGCACCAAGCCCTCTTCATCGATTCCGGCGATGTCGACCTGCATCGAGATGGTGTTAAAAGCATAGAAGACCGTGACGCCCAGGGTGAGCGTCAAAAGGTAGACGAGGTAGTCGCGGCCGGCACGGCGGACGTTGCCCCAAGCGAGTTTACAGAGCATCGGAGCCCTCACCGCCCATCATGGCAACGACCTCCATAATGCGGTCGAAGAACTCTCGGCGGTCGGTGTCGCCGCGGCGCAGCTCGGTGAAGATCTTGCCGTCGCGGATAAACAACACGCGGCTCGTGTAGCTGGCGGCAAAGCTGTCATGCGTGACCATGAGCACGGTGGCGCGCAGGCGGCGATTGAGGGCCTCCAGGCTCTCGAGCAGCAGACGAGCGCTTTTAGAATCGAGGGCGCCGGTGGGCTCGTCGGCCATGATCATGGTGGGGTCGGTGACGAGCGCGCGAGCCGCGGCAACGCGCTGCTGCTGACCGCCGGACATCTGGTAGGGATACTTGTCGAGCACCTGACTGATGGAGAGGCGCGCGGCCACATCCTGCACGCGGGTCGAGATCTCTGCCGAGTTTGTGCGGGCAATGGTGAGCGGCAGGGCGATGTTCTCGCGTGCCGTAAGCGTATCAAGAAGGTTGGAGTCCTGGAAGATAAAGCCCAGCTCCTCGCGGCGGAACTGCGAAAGCTTGGCCTGCTTCATGCGCGTCACGTCCTGGCCGTTGATGCGGATGATGCCGCTCGTGGCGCTGTCGATGGTCGACACGCAGTTGAGCAACGTCGACTTGCCCGAGCCCGAAGCGCCCATGATGCCAACAAATTCGCCGCGGTTGACGGTAAAGCTGACGTCGTTGAGCGCACGGGTCACGTTGCCCAGCGCTCCATATACCTTTTCGAGATGCGCGACCTCCAGTACCGGGGTCGCCATGTGCGTGGTTTGCATACCGAGTCCTTTCTTGCGATTAGTCTACGGCATCTATAGTCGCAAGAAGACGAGTCGGCTACCATCGATATGGCTTACGCTTGCCTTACCGTTGTGTAAGGTA
>JAIHVJ010000235.1 GCA_022720335.1 Collinsella sp. | reverse complement strand
CAATTCGTCCGCAATTGGCTCAAGGCCAACTGGGATATGACGGGGGAGACCCCGCACCTGCCCGCCGAGGTCATCGATGGCACGTCCGAGCGCTATCGCGAGGCCTTCCAGATCATCACGGGCTCCCAGTTCACAAGCATGAAGGAGAACGCATAAGTGAGTACCCGTAGCGCCACGAACAAGCGCACGCAATCCCACGAAGTTACCGGGGTTGCGCGCAAGTCTGCCGCATCTGCTAAGCCCGCCCGCCAAGCAGCGAGCTCCGTTCGCGTCGTGCCGGCTTCGTCTAAGGCACGCCGCAAAGAGCTCGAGAAGGGCGAGAACCTCGAGGGCCTCTCTAAAGAGGAGAAGCGCGCCCGCAAGGCTAAGCAGCGCGCCAAGGAGGACCGCATCTATACGGTGTCGAATATCCTCCTCAAGCAGGACGAGGACTACACCAAGCGCCGTCGCATCTGGTGGATTGTGCTCGCCATTGGCATGGTGCTCGTCGTGGCAATTTGGGCCTCGCTGTACTTCGCTCCCGCTGGCATGGTGTCCAGCCCTGTCCAGATGGTCGGCATCGTTTTGTCCTATGTCATCATCCTAGGTGACTTTATCTACGACTTCGCTCGTATTCGTCCCTTGCGCAACATGTACCGCGCGCAGGCCGAGGGCATGTCCGAGAACAAGCTCAACGCTCTTATCGAGCGCGCAGCTGCCGAGGAGGACAAGAAGGACTCCAAGAAGAAGTAGCGTTTGCATACATACTTATCGCTAAGATATAAGGCGCGTCGTTTTTGCGGCGCGCCTTTTTACTGTTCTATAGATAGATGGAGTGGCACATGATTCGAGCTGCCCTGACGGTCGAAGAGGCCCTGGAGGGTATGAAGTCCCTGGAGCCCAAGATTAAAAACTATGCGCGCCTGGTTGTCCGCAAGGGCGTAAACGTTAAGCCCGGCCAGGAAGTCGTCGTTCAGTCTCCGGTTGAGTGCGCGCCGTTTGCGCGCGTGGTGGTCGCGGAGGCCTATGCTGCCGGCGCCGGCCACGTGACGGTCATCTGGGCCGATGATGCCGTGACGAGGCTCACGTACGAGCATGTCGAGAAAAGCTATTTTGAGCAGACGCCCGAGTGGAAGCGCCTGCAGCTGGATTCCCTGGCCCAGGACGGTGCCTGCTTTATCTTTATCGAGGGTGCGGACCCCGCCGCCCTTAAGGGCATCGATCCCGCTAAGCCCGCTGCAGCTTCTAAGGCAAAGAACACGCAGTGCAAAGTTTTCCGCCGTGGACTGGATTACAACATCAATCCGTGGTGCATCGCCGGCGCTCCGGTCGTGGCTTGGGCGCGCGAGGTGTTCCCGGGAGACGCCGATGAGGTTGCAATCTATAAGCTGTGGAATGCGATTCTGCACACCGCTCGCGCCGATGGCCAGGACCCAGAGAGCGACTGGGAGCTCCATGACGCCGCATTCGAAAAGAACCTGCGTTTCCTGAACGGCAATCGTTTCGACTGCCTGCATTACACCGCGGCAAATGGAACCGATCTGACGATTGGCATGACGAAGGGTCACGAGTGGGCCGGCGGCAAGGGCAAGACGCCCGATGGGCACCCCTTCTTCCCCAACATTCCCACCGAGGAAGTCTTCACTTCGCCCGATCGCATGCGCGCCGACGGTATCGTGTACTCGGCCATGCCGCTCATCCACCACGGCAATAAAGTCGACGATTTTTGGATTAAGTTCGAGGGCGGCCGCGTGGTGGACTACGACGCCCGCGTGGGCAAGGCAACGCTCGCAAGTATCATCGATACTGACGAGGGCGCTGCTCACCTGGGAGAGGTCGCGCTCATTTCCAAGAACACGCCGATCCGCGAAAGTGGTGTTCTGTTCTACGATACGCTCTATGACGAGAACGCTAGCTGCCATCTCGCGCTAGGTGTCGGTTTCCCCGAATGCATCGAGGGTGGGTACGACATGTCCAAGGAGGAGCTCCTGGAGCATGGTGTTAACGTCTCGAGCACGCACGTCGATTTTATGATCGGCACGGACGACATCGATATTACGGGCATTACGCCTGATGGACGTGAAGTTGTGATTTTCCAGAACGGCCAATGGAGTTGGGAATAGTCCCAGACCGTGGTACAATGCCACCCGCGGGCCGTTAGCTCAGCTGGCAGAGCAGGGGACTTTTAATCCCAAGGTCCAGGGTTCGAACCCCTGACGGCCCACCATGGAATAGAAAGCGATCAACTTCGGTTGGTCGCTTTTTTGTTGCCGGTGCACGGGTTCGAACCCGTCGGGGCGCGGAGCTGAGTAAACGCGTGAGCGTTTGCCAGTGCAGCGCGCAAGGCGCGAAAGCGCCGCAGCGGCCGCCTGCGAAGCAGGCTGAACCCCTGACAGCCCACCCAAAGTGAGTATTTGCTCGCTTGAGCACTGTTGAATATCGCGAAACAGCACCGCCGATATCGCGCTTGGGCACCGGGGCCGACACTGGCCCCGGTGCTTTT
>JAIHVJ010000234.1 GCA_022720335.1 Collinsella sp. | reverse complement strand
CTCATGCTCCGCACCGTCCAAGCCGAGTTCAACCTCAAGAACCTATTTGCCAAGTAGAAACGTCTACGACAAACACGGCGTAGATCACGAGCGGCCTCGCAGCGGGAACCCCCCGCAGCGAGGCCGCCCTACGTTCCACAAATAAATCTGCCATCACAAATTCTGAACCCTCATTTTGAACGATTTCGGCCAATTCCCGACACGTAATTCGTTATCGGATGGTGATGCATCACTATCAAATGTGCGGCAGTTGAGTAGTTATATGCTATAGCTAAGCTGCGAAAACTTTTATTTAGGGCATACCAACTCATAATTGCGTCAAGTTTTTGGACAGCATTTGGTTAGACCTCTAAAACGACTTTTTCACTCAGCGCCATCAACACGGCATTAGCTGACACGATATATACCATGAGTATCGTATTGTCACATACCACTGCAAAAGCGGTCTACCAGGCCGCGCATTCGGTGTCTGCGAAAGGCATCGAGTCCTGTAACCCTGCCGCGATTTACGGATCATGTCCCACCGGAACGCTCCTTGACGCAGCCGCAGAATGGCTCACCAAACATGATGTTTCCCTCGACGCAAATGATTCCCTCGAGGTGATGGTGTTTGATCGCAGGAATGCGCGCTATGCAATGAACTGTCAATGCCACGTTTCTTCAAAACGATTCTCGAACTCACGCTTTATAGAGCTCAAAGATGGCATCTTCATTGTTGGCGTTGAGCTTTGCGCACTTCAGGCCGCCACCTATCTTTCTTTTCGCGAACTAGTGGAGTACTACTTTGAACTGTGCGGCGCTTATTCCCTTGGAACCGACTCTTCCACCTCCTATACCGAGCGTTTCGCGCTCACCTCGACCGAGAGGCTAAAACAGTTCTTTAATTCCATTACCAGATGCGACGGTCTGGCTCTTGCCCGAAAGGCGATCCAATGTGTGCGCGACGGATGCCGGTCTCCTATGGAAACGGCCTTTGTCATGATGCTAACGCTGCCTAAAAGCGAAGGAGGACTTGGTATTAAGGGAATTGAGACCGATTACGAGGTGCAGGTCACCGCTGCCGCAAAGAATCTCACGAGACGCAAAAAGTTCTTTATGGATGCATATCTAAAGAAATCTCGCACAGACATTGAATACAACGGTTTTTATCATGACGCGGAAGAAGACCGCGCCATCGATGAGGAGCGCAAGAATGCGCTTGCGTCCATGGGATACGGAATCATCACCGTCAGCCGTTATTCCTTTATGCATGCCAGCTCTTTTGTTAGGGTCATGGAAGCAATCCAGCGGAAAGAGGGCGTACGCCCCTCGCGTCTGCCAAAAGACTTTCAAATCATGCAAGAGGACCTGAGACAGTTTGTGCTCAGAAGGTTTATAGAAGAGAAAAAGCGAATTCAGAAGCAGCTTCGCCAGGATTCCGAAGAGCGTCAACGAATCGACCTCGAAAAAGCAACACTCGAAGGCATCACGCTGGATGACCCGACAATTAATGAAGTTGCAGCAATCGATGACATGCAGACTGTCGAATCCGACAGCCCATCATTTGCCCAAACAAGCAGCCTCGCGCCCGAGGGCAGGATCTTCGGGGCCGGGAGCTAGACCGGCTAACAAGGTGGGCACCTTAGCGACGTGCAAAATTGCGAGTATTCAGCAGAGCCGGGTGTCTATCACCCTCGAGTGGATCCAAATGTGAAGCGAAATCACTCTTGCGTGAGAGCGTTAGGCAACATTTGAGGAAGAACTCATCGGATTAACACCCTAAGATAACTCTTTAGCTGCATTATTTGGCCTGCGATAAATTAACGGACCCCCTATCGTTGCAGAATACTCCAATTTTTGCACGGCTCAAGGGCACCCACCCCGGCATCGGCTATCAAAACCGCTCAGTCCGGGATCTCGTCCACTATTCCCCATCATTTTGTGCAACGAATTACCTGAACGTCATTGACATATGAACATACACTCATATAATCGGAAGCAAGTTATATGAGCGCATGTTCATATGAAAGGATATTGCAATGAGCATCCGCGTTGATGAAACGAAACCCGACATCGAGGCCACCGAACCCGCGATCCCCACCACCTGCTCGCCCGAGGACCTTCCCGACGAGGAGCTTCTCTACGACCTCGCCGACCTGTTCAAGGTCTTCAGCGACACCACGCGCATCAAGATCCTTTACGCCCTCATGGGCCGCGAGCTCTGCGTGGCAGACATCGCCGAGGCGACCGCAACCTCGCAGTCAGCAGTATCGCACCAGCTGCGCACGCTTAAGCAGTCGCACCTGGTCAAGTTCCGCCGAGACGGCCGCAACATCCTCTACTCACTTGCCGACGATCACGTCTACACCATGCTCAACCAGGGCATGAGCCATATCTGCGAATAGCAACCAACCACGGTACCAGCGCGGCCTGCACCCAAGCCGCAAAAACGGGGAAAGGAACCCACCATGAAAAAGCAGTTTAAACTCGACGAGATCGACTGCGCCAACTG
>JAIHVJ010000233.1 GCA_022720335.1 Collinsella sp. | reverse complement strand
GCCGGGCACATAGGCCTCGGCGCCCTCGACGCGGTTGATGCGGATGGTTCCAAAGATCTCGTCCTGGCTCAGCGTGAGCGAGCCGCGCTTGGCGAGCTCCAGCATGGCCAGGAAGGTGACGACGAGCTGCTCGGTGGTGGCATCGCCGTCCAACAGCTCGCGGAAGGTGCAGGTTTGGTGCGCCATGGTAAAGCGGTCGACTGAGGCCACGGTCAGGTCGAGCGGTACGCGATGCGGCGCCACATGCTCGGCCTCCAGCAAGAAGGTCTGGCGCTTGCCGTCCAGGTCGGCACAGATGACGGCGAGACCGCGCAGGGTAATGCCGGCCAGGTAGTCGGGCATAAGGCCCAAAAACTCGGGGTCGGGGCCGGCAACGCGCGGATGCATACGGCTCTCGGCCTGCATGCGCGCACCGAGAGCGGCCGCCGCGCCCTTAAACTGCTTATAGGCGATCAGGCGCTGGATCAGGACCTCGCGCAGGGCGTCGCCGTCGAGCGTGCTGAGCTCCTCGAGGTCTTCGTCGAACTCGTCATCGTCGTCATCGGCTTTGCGTGGGGCCTCCTGCGGCACCAGAGAGGCAGCCTTGATGTCCAAAAGGGTTGCCGCGACCAGCAAAAAATCGCTCGCCACGTCCAGGTCCAGTGCTTCGATGCGCTCGGCCTCGGCAAGGTATTGCTCGGCTACCTCGCTGATGGAGATGGCGCCGATATCTACTTTTTGGCGGGTTACCAGCTGCAACAGCAGGTCGAACGGTCCGCTGTAGACCTGCGTCGACACGCGATACGACATCTTCGACCTCCTTTGACGGCGCCTTCGCGGCGCGGTTTGGGTGCATGTTGCGACCGTTTTGCACGGTCGACCTGTAAGTTTACCTTAGATGCCGGCGATTGCGAAGTTGAGCAGCTGCTCAGCGAGCGGATACACGGTAACGTCGAAATAGCGGTCGATTACATCGATGCCGGTCCACATGGGCAGCAGGTACAGCACCAGGATGAGGATGGGCATAGCGTATTGCTGCAGACGGTAATAGTTGTTGAGCGCCTTGCGCTTGAGGAAGGGCACGATGATCGATGAGCCATCGAGCGGCGGGATCGGGATGAGGTTGAAGAACGCGAGCGACAGGTTGACCACGATAAAGGTGGCTCCGAAGTTCATGATCTGTGACGCCAGGGCAAAGGACATGCTGGTGTAGAGGCTGCCATAGGCTAGGCGCATGAGGACCGCGGCAAGACAGGCGAGCGCGATGTTCGATGCGGGGCCGGCAACGCTCACCAGGACCTCGTCGCGCTTGGGGTGCTTGAGGTTGTTGAGGTAGACGGGCACGGGCTTGGCGAAGGCAAACACCGGGCCACCGGCGGCGAGCATGAGCAGCGGCAGGATGATAGTGCCAAACGGATCGATATGGTTGAGCGGGTTGAGTGACACGCGGCCGCGCGAACGGGCTGTCTTATCGCCGAGTGCCCAGGCCGCGGCGGCGTGCGCACTTTCGTGGATGACGATGCCCACGATGACGGCGACGGCGCTGGCGAGCAGGTTCATGATGTAGCTGCTGGACATGGCGCTCCCCTAGCGGACGCGGCGCGAGGCGCGCGTGAGCAGGTAGTCAGCTACAAACAGGATGACGGCCACGATGGCGTAATCCAAGCGGAAAACGCCGCCAAAGGGTGAGGTGATGACGCCGTAGCCGGCGATGGCGCTCGGCAGCGCGCGAGAAAGCTCAACGACAAAGCCGACAATCTGCAGCTTGGCGGTCAGGCCGCTAAAGCACAGCAGCACGGTCATCGCGCTCATAAAGATGCCGCAGATGCGACAGGCGATGGCGATGACGCTCATCGCCACGGCAGCGGCCTTACGAGAATTCACGCGCGGTCTCCTCTTCGATCTGGGTGGAAAGCTCCAGCCATTCGTCCTCGAGCTTGGGCAGTTCTTGCTTAAGGCCGTTATATTCCCCCAGCGCGGCATTGAACTTGTCCTGATCGGCATAAAGCTCTTCGCTCGCCATCAATTCCATAAGCTCGTCATAGCGGGCGCGCTTTTTGTCGAGCTCGGCCTCGATCTTCTTGAGCTGGTTGCGCACGCCCTTGAGCTTTTTGTTGAGCGCGGCGCGGGCCTGGGCCTCGGCGCGCTTTTGCTCCTTGGTCTTTTTGCCCTCGGCGGGCTTGGAGGCGGTGGCGGGGGTGTCGGGCTGGGCCGTGGTGACCTTAGCGGACTTGGTCGCGGCCGGTGCGCTCTCCCCTGCCGCATCGGCCGCGGCGCGGGCTGCGAGGTCCTCGCGCTTGTAGAGGTAGTAGTCGTAGTCGCCGTCGTAGACCGTGACCTTGCCATCGCGGATGTCAATGATGCGGTTGGCCACAGCGCGTACCAGGTGCTCGTCGTGGCTGATCAGCACGATGGTGCCGGGGAAGTTTTGCAGGGCGTTCTCGAGCATGTCTACCGAGTCGATGTCCAGGTGGTTGGTGGGCTCGTCCAGGCACAGGAGCGCCTCGGGGGCCACGAGCATCTTGGCA
>JAIHVJ010000232.1 GCA_022720335.1 Collinsella sp. | reverse complement strand
CGCCCGCAAGCAGCGCACCATGAGCTTTAACGCGTTCATTAGCGTCAACTATCCGCCCATTGCCTACATCCGCAACGACCGCATCGTGCGCAACGGGCTTCACGGCACGCATCAGGGCGAAAACCCGGTGCGTTTCTACGACAGCATCGACCCGCGCGTGTTTGTCCTTAAGCTGACGCCCGGCGTAAACCCGGGTATCCTTGACGCCCTTGCCGATAGCTACGACGCCGTGATTCTGGAGACCTTTGGCATTGGCGGTATCCCCGAGTTTGGTGAGTCGGGCGGGTCGTTCCAAGAGGCAATTTTTCGCTGGGTCGATTCGGGCCGCACCGTCGTTATGACCACGCAGGTCCCCGAAGAGGGCCTCGATCTGGGCGTTTATGAGGTCGGCCGCGCTTACGCCGATCATCCGGGTATTCTGCGCGGCGACGACATGACCACCGAGACGCTCGTGGCCAAGACCATGTGGGCACTCGGCCAGTCACGCGATGCCGCCGAGATTCAGCGCCTGTTCTACAGCCAAGTCAACCACGACCGCATCCCGATGGCGTAATCCCTAAGGCAGCTCCACTTATCGCAGCCTTAAACGACAGGTGGTCCCCCTCAGGCCGTGCAAAAATCGGAGTATTCTGCAATTTCTCCTCCGGAGGCATAGAATCGGCCGATTGTTAGACGAACTTTTAGGACGAAGGGTCCGTCTAGTAAATATTTATTCCTCATTTTTATTTAACGTGTGGATTATCTACTGTCAAAAAGGCAAAGCCAGCCGCTCGAGCTACCATCTACGGCCGAACTGGTGCTGAATACTCGCGATTTTGCACATCGCAACCAGGGGGGACCCGCCCAAAGAGCGTCAAATACAGCGGGGGAACGCCCTATTCGATACCCTCGAGAAGCTCAGATACCGTCATGCCGAGTGCGGGCGCGATCTTAAATAGAACCTTGAGCGTGAAATTTGCCGTCCCATCTTCGATTCGGTCGAGGTAGGGTCGGCTGATTCCTGTCGCCACACAAAAATCAACCTTGGAGATACCAAGGTCTCTGCGTGTCTCTTCGACCCGCCTACCAAGAATCTGTTTCGCACGTTCGTCCATGCAGCCGAGTTTGAAATGGAGCCGAACATAAACGTAAACTATAGTTTACGTTTTGCCGAATACACAGGAGTTTTCTATGTCGGGTTCTTCGGTCCGCATGTACCGAGCCACGCCTCGCACAAACAGCGCGCCGCCCAAGCTCGTCGTCGTTGAATCAGAATGCCTTTCGCCCGATGAGCGCACAGCATTTGCATTGCTATCAAGTCGCGTCGCCGCCGTTCTGGTCCCTTGCCCGGCGCAAGGTGAACTTGCTATCCAATGCCAGGCGCACAGCTGCTCGCTCAATCAGGCTGCCGTGATCGCAACCAGCCAACGCGGTCTGCCCCTTCTCCTGGAAGCCGGTATCGCACTCGCCCTTCGCGGCGCCGGATACGAAAACGAGGCCGCCGCCGACATGGTCTTTAAACCACGATCGAGCGGCGGCCTCGCAGCAGCTATCGAATATGTGTGCAGACTCGTTGCCTAAAAGGACAAGCTAGAAACCAAAGCCAAAGCCCGTTCCGGTAATCGCCGAGTACATAAAGTAAACGTTGATCACGTTGAGGAACACACCCGTGATGCAACCGTTGCGCAGGTAGCGCTCGCACACGATGCGCGCCATGGCGGCGGAGTCGTCATTGTTCTTGGCTTGGCGTCCCGCCGTAAAGTACGTCGCCACGCTCAGCAGCAGATTGAGTACCGGCAGTGCCAGCAGCTCGTAGCTCTTACCCCAGCGCGTCACCTCGCCGGCGGCGTTAAACTTCGTTGCCACCTCGGGGCCAATGTTGGGGATAACACACGCTGCGACCACCAGCGGAATCACCGCAAGTACGAGCAGCGCAATACCCATGTAGCCAGCTTTTTTGCCATATTTGAACATATGCGTCGTCCTTACACGTTAAAGCGGAAGTGCACGACGTCGCCATCGGCCATGACATAGTCCTTGCCCTCAATACGCAACTTGCCGGCGGCCTTGGCGCCCTGCTCGCCGCCGAGCTCGATGTAGTCGTCGTAGCCAATGACCTCGGCCTTAATAAAGCCGCGCTCAAAATCGGTGTGGATGACGCCGGCGGCCTGCGGGGCGGTCGCGCCCTGACGAACCGTCCAGGCCTTGACCTCCATCTCGCCGGCCGTAAAGAACGACTGCAGGCCGAGCAGCTTGTAGGCAGCCTGAGCGAGCACGTCCAGGCCAGGCTGCTCCAGGCCCAGGCTCTCCAGGTAGTCGGCGGCGTCCTCGGGATCGAGCTCGGAAAGCTCTGCCTCGATCTTGGCGCAGATGGGCAGCGGCTTGACACCATCGATGGGCGCCAGATCGTCGTTGAGCATATCCTCGTCCACGTTGGCCACATACAGGATGGGCTTCATGGTGAGCAGGAACAGCCCCTTGGCGGCGGCACGCTCCTCGTCGGTCATCTCCATGGATGCGGCGCGCTTGCCCTCGTTGAGCC